>JANLQT010000075.1:0-3387 GCA_031368035.1 Rhodobacterales bacterium
GGCGGCGCGGGTGGGAAGCAGGGCGTGAACGACCATCGGTTCTGCGATGCTGTTCTCGATCCGCTGGCGGGGGTCGAGTGCGGCGAAAGGGTCTTGAAAGACGTATTGCACCTTTTGCAGCATGGCGCGCTTTTCCCGGCCGCTCATCGCCGCCACGTCGCGGCCGCGAAACCGGATCGTGCCTGCGGTGGGTTTCAGGATTTGTTGCAGCATCCGCCCGGTGGTCGATTTGCCGCTGCCAGATTCGCCCACCAGCGCCAGCGTTTCGCCTGCCGCAAGGTCCAGCGAGACGCTCTCCACCGCATGCACGCGGTGCGTGACCGCGCCGAAGGTGCCGCGTCGGGCGGGAAATCGCGCGGTCAGTCCGACGGCCTGCAACAGCGGCACCGGGCTGGCCGGTGCGCCCGCGTTCGGCGCAGGCTTGCCGCGCATCGAGCCAAGGCGCGGCACGGCGGCAAGCAATTGCTGCGTGTAGGGATGGGCGGGGGCGGCAAACAACTGCCGCACCGGCGCCTGTTCCTGCTTTTCGCCATGGCGCATGACGATCACCTCATCCGCCATTTCCGCGACCACGGCCATGTCATGGGTGATGAAGATCACCGCCATGCCCAGTTCGGCCTGCAACTCGCGAATGGTGTTAAGGATCTGCGCCTGAATGGTGACATCCAGCGCCGTTGTCGGCTCGTCCGCGATCAGCAGTTGCGGGCGGCACGACAGCGCCATGGCGATCATCACGCGCTGACGCATCCCACCCGACAACTGGTGCGGATGCTGGCGCATCACGTTCGACGCATAGGGGATGCGGACCTTTTCCAGCATCTCCAGCGCGATCGCCTCGGCTTCGGGACGGGCAACCGGCTGGTGCATCAGGATGGTTTCAACGATCTGGTCCCCGATGCTGAACACCGGATCCAGCGAGGTCATTGGCTCCTGAAAGATCATGGCGATTTCGGCGCCGCGAATCTGGCGCATCCGTTCGGGCGTCGCCTGCACCAGATCCAGCGGGCCGCTGCGGCTTTGGAACTCCACGGCACCTGCGTCGATCCGCCCGCCGGAAAAGTCGGTCAGCCGCATGATGGCGCGCGCGCTCACTGACTTGCCCGACCCGGACTCGCCCACGATGGCCAATGTCTTGCCCGCATCCACATCGAAGCTGAGCGATTTCACCGCCTCGAACACGCCGGCGTTGGAGTGAAAGCCCACGCTGAGCGACCGGACCGAGACGACAGGCGGTCGGAGCGGCGGCGCATCGGTCATAGCGTTGCCGCCGACCGCGCGGCCTGCTGATAATAGCCCGACAACGCCCGCAACTGCGACGCGATCTCTGACAGCCCATCCTGCGACAACCCCGAGGATTTCGTCGGCTCAACCAGCAACCGTTCGCGGATCTCGGAATAGCGGGCCAGCGCCGAAATTCCCTTGTCGGTGGTTTCGATCTTCTTTTCCTTGCCGACCTTGCTGGTTTTGATCAGCCCCGCCAGTTCCAGCTTGCGGACTGCATAGCTGGCGAGGTGTGTATCCTCCACATCCAGCACGAGGCAGAGGTCAGACAGGGTTTTGGGCCGGCCCCGGTGGCGCACGGAATGGATGATCAGAACTTCCAACCGCGACAGGTTCGGCAGGCCCGCCGCCGTCATGCAGCGCATGATCCAGCGATCAAAGGCATGGGAAAACAATATCACGCCATATTCCAGCTCCGACAATGCCGGAGAGCTGCCGATCGCCAGATGCGCCGAGGACACGATCAACTCATCAGGGGATCTGGCTTTCTTCACTTCGGGCAAGCGGCACCTCGGAGCAGGGGAACTGTTTTGACAATATGAAACAGGCGCAACATGTCAACAAATTACTGACACTTTATCAGAAAGCTGCTTTTATGCCAAAGAGGTCACGTCAAGCGGACGGTTGGGCACCTGTGACCCGGCCACCCTTGACGCCGCCGGGCCGGATCGCGAAAAGCTGGACGAAAGGGGCACCGCATGCAGTTTCTGACCGTCCGTCCGCTGGCTGATGCCGCAATCACCCTGAATTTCGCCACGACAATCGGGGTTGCGGCCTCGGCCAGGGTGCATTCGGCGCTTTTGTGCCTGCGGTGCGGCATGGCTGCGGGGCTGCTGCCGGGCGTGACCGAGGTCACCTCGGCCTTCTGTTCCGTGACGATGCACTACGATTGCCTGCAAACCACCCAGGAAACGCTTATCACCGGTGCCGCCGCCTTGCTGGAAAAAGCGACCGTCGGCGAACGTCCCGAAGGGCGGGTGTGGGGCCTTCCCTGTTGCTATGCGGGCCAATCAGCGCCTGACATGGCCGATCTGGCGCAGCGGCTGGCGCTTGATCCGGCCGAGATCGAGGCGCAGCACAGCCGGGCTTCGCTGGTGGTCTATGCGTTGGGGTTTCTGCCGGGACTGCCCTTCATGGGCGATCTGCCGCAAAGCCTTGCGCTGCCGCGCCGCACCGAACCGCGCACCCATGTTCCGGCCGGGTCGGTGGCCATCGCGAACGGGCTTTGCGTGATCTATCCTTGGCTCAGCCCGGGGGGGTGGCACATTCTGGGCAACTGCCCGGTGCCGCTGTTTGACAGCGCCCGCGCCGTTCCGGCGCTGCTGGCTGCCGGCGATACGGTGGGGTTTTATCCCATCGGGCCTGCGGAACACGCCGATCTGGCGGCAGCGCTGCGGGCCGGACGGGTTGATCCGTTGTCCTTTCAACGCGGCGGCGGCGCATGACCGGGGCGCTGCGGATCATCAGTGCGGGCGCGCGCACGCTGGTGCAGGACCTAGGGTTTCGCAACGCGCGCAGCATGGGGGTTCCGGCGGGCGGCGTGCTGGATGTCATCGCCCTGCGGCTGGTGAACGCGCTTCTGGGCAATCCGGCGGGAACCGAGGCACTGGAATTCGTGCTGTCCGCACCACGCCTGCGAGCCGAGGGCGGGCCGGTCTGGGTGGCGATCTGCGGCGGGCAAGGCGGGCGCGTCCGGGCGTCCGACGGGACCGAGCGCAGGGTACCCGAATGGACCGCGACCTGCCTGAACGACGGCGACGAATTGTGCCTTGCCCCGCCGCCGCGCGGCGCGGTGGGGGTGCTGGGCATCGGTGGCGGGCTGGATGTGCCGATGGTGCTGGACAGCCGGTCCACCTGCGACAAGGCCGGGTTCGGTGGCTTCCAAGGTCGCAGCCTGGCCCCCGGCGACCGGCTGTTGCTGCGCGGGGCTGTGACCGCACCCGGGCCGGACCGCAGCTTTCGCCTGCCACCGCGGCAGGACAGCGGCCCGATCCGCGTGGTGCCCGGCCCGCAATCGGAAAACTTCACCGACGCCGCCTATGCGGATTTCTTTGGCACCGGCTATCGCATCACGCCCCGGATGGACCGGATGGGCATGCGGCTTGC
>JANLQT010000087.1:0-6705 GCA_031368035.1 Rhodobacterales bacterium
GCCGCAGACGCTGTCGGTGGCGCAGTTTATCGGCTCTATGAACGCATGTCTGGCCGTAGCCAAGGGCGGGCGGGTGGGGTTTTACGGGACCGAGATCGAGATGCCGGTTGAGGGGAACCTCGCGCTGTTGTGCCGACCCGAGGATTTGCAGAAAGCTCCGCATGGCTTTGCGGTGCAGGTGGCGCGCAGCACTGATCTGGGGCCGGTGATCCGGCTGGGGTTGTTGACGCCGGGCGGGGAAAGCCTGACCTGGGCCTGCCCGCGCGACCTCGCGCCGGGCGTCGGCGCCACCCTGCGGCTTTGGCCCCGGCGATTGCATGTGTTTCAGGACGGGGGGCTGCTGGCGACGCTGGACAGCCCGGCACAATGGACAAAAGAAGAGGCGAAAACATGATCCGATTGGCAGGGCAGTTGACCGAGGCCGACCACAAGGGGCATGTGCCGCTGAGCTTCGATGTGCCGCCGGGGGTCACCCGGCTGTCGGCGCAGTTTGTCGCTGCGCCCAAGCGGGCAAGCGGGACGATGTTCGACAATCTGATCTCGCTGTCGCTGTGGGGACCGGCCGGGCCGCGCGGCGCACGGCACAACAACCCGGCAGAGGACTTCGAGATCGAGGCGACGCGGGCGAGCCCCGGCTTTCTGCCCGGTCCGATCGAGCCGGGGCGGTGGACCGTCGGGCTGGATATCTTCCGGCTGCTGGGGCCGGACCCGGTGGACTTCCGGCTGGACGTGGTCTTTACCACGACGCCAATCCCGCCCGCCGCGCCCTTTGTGGCCCATCCGACACGGCCGCGCGGTCCTGGCTGGTACCGGGGCGACCTGCATGCGCATACGCTGCACTCGGACGGGTCCTGGGATGTGCCGGATCTGGTCAGTTGGGCGCGGACGCGCGAGTTGGATTTCCTGACGCTGACGGACCACAACACCGTCTCTGCACATGCGCAAGTGTGGTCCCTGGCCACGGATGATCTGCTGACTTTGGGCGGGATGGAGATGACGACCCACTTCGGCCATGCGGTGACTTTGGGCGCGGGCTGGCATGAATGGCGGTCGGGCAAGGTGACCGGGCGGACGATGCCCGACCTGGCCGAGGCGACGATGGGGGCGGGGGCGCTGTATGTCATTGCGCATCCCCGCTCGCCGGGCGACTCCGCCTGCACCGGCTGCCGGTGGGAGTTCGTGGACATGATGCCAGGCCCGGCGCGGCTGGTGGAAATCTGGAACGGCGGGCCGTGGTCGGACTACAACGAGGACGGTCTCGCGCTGTATCGCACTTGGCTGACGGCGGGGCACCGGCTGCGGGCGACGGCGGGCAGCGACATTCACGGCGAGGAAGGCGGGCGCGGCCCGATCGGCTTCAACCATGTCGAGGCGACCGCGCTGTCGGAACCGGCGATCTTCTTGGCGGTGGCGGCCGGGCGGAACTACCTGTCCTCGGGTCCCCGGTTGATTTTGACGGCGGAGGGGCCGGAGGGGACCAGTTTTGCCATGGGAGAGGTGGCCCCGGCCGGCGCGGTGTTTCATGCGCATTGGCAAAGCCAGTCGCGTCGGTTGGTGCTGCATCTGGTGGACGCCAGCGGTCGTCGGCTGTCGCAGCCTGCCCCGGCCGAGACGCATGGAATGGCGGAGCTGGCCGGGGCGGAGGGGTTTGTCATGGCGGAACTGCGGGACGAACACGACGTGCTGCATGCCGTGACAAACCCGATTTTCGCGGGGTAGGTTTCAGGTCCGGGTCCGCACGGCAGCCTCGGTCGCCAAAGGCGAATCCGTGGTGATCTGGTCGGATTTCAGCTTTAGCAGAGCCGAAAACCGGGTCCATTCGGCATCGGAGAAGCCCGCATCCGGATCCTGCATCGCATGGGTCCAGGCATCGACCGCCACACCCTCGGCATGCGACAAAGCCACCATGTCGAGGCCGTGGGCGGCGGCTTCCAGCAGCATCTCCCAGTTCAGATAGACCATCTCGGGCCGCATGGGATGGCGCAGGGTGGCCAGCAGCCGCGCTTCGACCGCCGCGAAGCCCTGCGGCCACAGCGCCAGAAGGTCGTCGGTCGGGTCCAGCCCCTTTTTCAGGCCCGGCATCGCCTTGGCCAGCGCGGCGATCAGCGGCTCCGAGGCGCCGGAGACGATCAAAGCGTCACTGTTATTGCCAAACAACGTCGAAAGATGCACGACACCCGACGCGCCGACCTGAGCAAGGTCGTTCTTCATGTCGAACTGCAGCAGCGCCTCGGGATGCGCGGCGCGGATCAGGCCTGCCAGTTCTTCGGTCAGGATCGGCGGGCGGGGCTGCTCGCGCAGGGACAGACGCGCCAGGTCCGGACCCGTCTGCAAGCGCACCGGGCCGTGACCCGTGGTTTCACGGTCCAGATTGTCGTCATGCAGCACCACGAAGCCACCATCGGCGCGGACTTGCAGGTCCAGCTCCATCGACGCGCCAAGGCGAAACCCCTCGGCCAGCACCGCCGCACCGAACTCGGGATCGGACAGCCGCCGCCGCAGCCGGTGCCATTTCAGTCGGATGGTCCAGCCGTCGACATGAAGCGCCAGCCCCTCCATCTATCCCACTCTCCGCCCGCCGACCCATGTGCCGCGCACCAGGGCGATGCCGTCCATCCGGTGCACCCGCACCAGATCGGCGCGTTGGCCGGGCGCCAGCCGCCCCCGATCCGAAAGGCCCGCCGAATCTGCGGGATTGGCCGTCACAGAGCCTATTCCTCGCGGCATGTCGCCCCAAAGATCGCCCAGCAGCAGCCCCGCCTGCAACAGAGCTGCCGGGACATAGTCGGACGAGACGATGTCCAGCAGACCGGCCTCGGCCAGCGCCTTGGCTGCGACATTGCCGGAATGGGAGCCGCCTCGGATCAGGTTCGGCGCCCCCATCATCACCGCGATGCCCATGGCGTTGCAGGCCGCAGCCGCCTCGACCGTAGTCGGAAACTCGGCAATCCGCGCGCCGTGGGCATGCGAGGCCGAGACCTGACCCTCGGTCGTGTCGTCATGGCTGGCCAGCACCGCGCCATAGCGCCGGGTTGCGGCAACTGCTGCCGACTCGTGCCGAATGCGAACGCGGTCGCCCAGCGCCGTCTGCGCCGCCAGTTGCGCCTGAAACTGCGCGTCGGAAAGCCCACGCTTGCCCATTGCATAGGCGCGCAGCAGGGACACATCGCGGAACTGGCGTTGGCCGGGAGTGTGGTCCATCAGGCTGACGATGCCGACGCCATCCTCGGGGCCGAACTTGGCGAGCTCCTCCTCCAGCGTTTCCGAGCAGATCTCGGCGCGCAGGTGCAGAAGGTGGTTGATGCGCAGCGCCCCGGCCTTGCGCAGGGCGAGGATGTCATCGGCCAGTGCGCGGGCGTATTCGCCATAGGACGAGTCCGGATCGCTGGCAGAACCCAGCCGCAGCGCGTCAAACACCGTGGTGATGCCGCAGGCGGCGAGCTCTCCGTCATGGGCCAGAATGGCGGCGCGGTGGGGCCAGTTCACCTTGGGGCGCGGCTCGATATGGCGTTCCAGGTTGTCGGTGTGCAGTTCGACCAGGCCGGGGATCAGAAGATCGCCTTCGCAGTCCTGCGCGCGCTTGGGCACGACGGGGCCGGTGGAAATGTCACAAATCAGGCCGTGTTTCACGGCTAGACTGCCAAGAATAACCTCGCCTGGAAGGACAAGACGGGCATTGGCAAACTGGGTTTCGGTCATGATAGGGATTTGGACCTGAACAAAGGGATGAGACAGGGATGCAGGACTTCCGCCGATACGCGGTTTACTGGGCGCCGCAGCCCGGCGACTGGGCCAGCGCCGCCGCCGATTGGCTGGGTTGGGATCCGCAAACGGGACGCGCCGCCGTGCAGCCCGATCTGGGCGTGCCGCTGGCGGACTGGACACTGGAACCTCGGAAATACGGCTTTCACGGCACGGTCAAAGCGCCATTCCGGCTGGCAGAGCGATGGGAGCGGGACCAGGTTTCGGCCTGCATAGAGACGCTTTGTGCAAAATTCGCCCCTGTCACGCTGCGGGGCCTGTCCCTGTGCCGGATCGGCACGTTTCTGGCCCTGACGCCGGATGGCGATGCTGGGGCGCTGACTGCGCTGGCCGCCGGTATGGTCATGGGCCTGGACGCCGCGCGTGCGCCGCTGACCCCCGCCGAAATTCAGCGCCGCCGACCAGAGCGGCTGACCCAGGTTCAGCGGGACCATCTGGAACGCTGGGGCTATCCTTTCGTGCTGGACGAGTTCCAATTCCACCTGAGTGTCTCTGGCAGCCTTGCCCCGACCGATCTGGACCGCTTGCAACCGCTCGCCGAGGCGCATTTCACGCCGCATGCGCCAAGGCCCTTTGTCTTGTCCGATCTTTGCCTGTTTGGCGAGGCGGAGGACGGGCGCTTTCATCTGCTGAGCCGTCATGCGCTGACCGGCTGAAGCGCGGCGAGCAGGCGTGCGACGCCGATCGCGGGCGAAGCGTCGTTGACCACGTCGATCACCGCAAGCCCTTCGGGCACCTCATAGCTGGCGCGGCGCAAGCGGGATTCAATCTCGTCCATCGTCTCGCGGCCGCGCGCGGCCAGCCGTTCGGCCAGAACCCGCGACGGGGCGGTGATGCGGATGACTTGCAGGCCCGGAAAGGCGTCCTGCGCCGCCGGAAGTTCGGCGCGCGAGCCGTTGAAGAGGACGGTGCGCCCTTCGGCAAGCGGGCCGAATTCGGCATGCGGGATGCCGTAGTGCAGCCCATGCGCCTGCCATTCCAGCGCATAATGCCCCTCACGGCTGCGCTTTTGAAAGGCGGGCAGGCCGAGGCCAAGAAACGGCTCTCCACCTGCGGTTTGGGGCCGGGTGATCTCGCGCCGGACCCAGTGCAGCGAGAGATCGCGCGCCACGGCCCCGGCGAGAAGCGTGTCCTTGCCGACGCCAGAGGGCCCGACCACGGCAAAAAGCCGCCCCGTCATGCCGCAAGCCCCGGGGTGAAGGCGGTCACGTCGACCAGCCGGTCGCAGAGCCGCGCCCGGGCGGCCTCGTCATGGAAGATGCCGAGGATCGCGGTGCCGCCGGCCTTCGCCTCTTCGATCAGCTGAAGAACCGCCTCGCGGTTGCCGGCATCAAGGCTGACGGTCGGCTCGTCCAGCAGCAAGGCGGGCCAGGGATGGATCAGGCCGCGTGCGATGTTGACGCGCTGCTGCTCGCCGCCGGAGAAGGTGGTGGGCGAGAGGGACCACAGGGCCTGCGGGATGTTGAGCCGCTCAAGAAGGGCTGCGGCACGGTGCTGCGTCTCTTCGGGCGGGGTGCCGAGATTCAACAGCGGCTCGGCCACCACGTCCAGCGTCGGCACCCGGGGGACGACGCGCAGGAACTGGCTGACATAGCCAAGAGTGGAGCGGCGCAGGGCGAGAATCTGGCGCGGGGCGGCGGTGGCGACATCGACGTCGCCCACAAGAATCGTGCCCGAGGCGGCAAGGTAATTGCCCCAGATCATCCGCATCAGCGTGGATTTCCCGGCGCCAGAAGCACCGACCAGCCCGACGCATTCGCCCTTGGCCACCTGCAGAGAGGCCCCTGCCATCACGGGCAGGACGGTGCCGCCCTGGGTGTGCAGGGTGAAGGTCTTGGCAAGGTTAGAGACGGTTATCATGTCAGACCTGCAAGACCGAGGACACCAATAGCTGCGTGTAGCCGTGCTGCGGATCGTCCAGCACCTGATCGGTCAGGCCCTGTTCGACCACGCGGCCATCCTTCATCACCATCAACCGGTTCGCCAGCAGCCGCACCACGGCAAGGTCATGCGTGACGATGATGACGGACAGGCCCATCTCTCGCACAAGACCGCGCAGAAGGTCCAGCAGCCGCGCCTGCACGCTGACGTCAAGGCCGCCGGTGGGTTCATCCATGAAGACCAGACGCGGGCCGGTCACGAGGTTGCGGGCGATTTGCAGGCGTTGCTGCATGCCGCCGGAAAAGGCGGAGGGGCGGTCGTCGATCCGGTCAGCGGCAATCTCGACCCGTCCGAGCCAATCCAGCGCCTGGGCGCGAATATTGCCGTAGTGCCGTGCGCCAAGGCCCATCAGCCGCTCGCCCACATTGCCGCCGGCGGAAACGCCCATGCGCAGGCCGTCGCGCGGGTTCTGGTGCACGAACGCCCATTCGGTGCGCATCAGGCGGCGGCGGGCGGCTTCGGGCAGGCGAGGGACGTCGATGTCGCCCTGCCAAATCACCTCGCCCCGGTCCGGCGGCAAGTGGCCGGCGAGGCAGGACAACAGCGTGGATTTGCCAGAGCCGCTTTCACCGACCACGCCCAGCACCTCGCCGGGGTAAAGATCGAAGCTGACATCGGCACAGCCAAGGCGGGCGCCGTAGGATTTGGTCAGGCCTTTGACGTACAGCAGCGGGGTTTCCATCACGGCGCCTTGCGGCGTGTGCGGCAGAAATCGGTGTCCGAGCAGACGAACATCCGGCGGCCCTGATCGTCCATGATGACCTCGTCAAGGTAGCTGTTGACAGCGCCGCACAGATCGCAGGCGTGGTCGGCTTTGGAGGCTTCGAACGGGTGGTCATCGAAGTCGAGGCTGATGACTTCGGTAAAGGGCGGCAAGGCGTAAATGCGCTGCTCGCGCCCCGCGCCGAACAGGTGCAGGGCGGGGCTGGCATTCAGCTTGGGATTGTCGAACTTCGGGATCGGCGAGGGGTCCATGACATAGCGGCCCTCGACCTTGACCGG
>JANLQT010000089.1:0-3753 GCA_031368035.1 Rhodobacterales bacterium
CCTTCACGCGCTTCATCTTCGACCGCTTCCCCGTTCCCGCGCTGACTGCAGGGGTCTTCACCGACAATCCCGCTTCGGCCCGGGTGCTGGAAAAGCTGGGCTTCCGCCTGCTGGCCGAGGAACTTCACACCTCGCGCGGCAGGCTTGCACCCGCGCCGCTGTGGGTCTATCGGCTGGAACGCCCCTCGAAAGCAGCACAGCCATGAAATTCCTTGACCTCACCCGCGTCTATATCCGCTCTGGCGGCGGCGGCGGCGGCTGCGTCTCGTTCCGGCGCGACAAATATGTCGAATACGGCGGCCCGGATGGCGGCGATGGCGGCAATGGCGGGTCAGTCTGGGTCGAGGCGGTCGAAGGGTTGAACACCCTGATCGACTATCGCTACCAGCAGCATTTCTTCGCCAAGAACGGCCAGCCCGGCATGGGCAGCCAGAAAACCGGCAAGACCGGCGAAGATATCGTGATGAAAGTGCCGCTGGGCACCGAGATTCTGGACGAGGACGAGGAAACCGTCCTCGCCGATCTGACCGAGGTTGGCCAGCGCGTCTGTCTGGCGCAAGGCGGCAATGGCGGCTGGGGCAATCTGCGCTTCAAATCCTCGACCAACCGCGCCCCCGCCCGGGCCAACCCCGGGCAAGAGGGCGTGGAGCGCACGCTCTGGCTGCGGCTGAAGCTGATCGCCGATGCCGGCCTTGTCGGCCTGCCAAACGCTGGCAAATCCACCTTCCTCGCCGCCGTGTCCAACGCCCGGCCCAAGATCGCGGATTACCCGTTCACCACGCTGGTGCCCAACCTCGGCGTCGTCGGCGTCGATGGCACCGAGTTCGTCATGGCCGACATTCCCGGCCTGATCGAAGGCGCGTCCGAGGGCCGCGGCCTTGGCATGCAGTTCCTTGCCCATGTCGAACGCTGCAAGGTGCTGCTGCATCTGGTCGATGGCACCTCGTCCACCATCACCAAGGACTACCGCACCATCGTGACCGAGCTTGAGGCCTATTCCGAAGTTCTGGGCGACAAGCCCCGCATTCTGGCGCTGAACAAGGTCGATGCGATGGACGCCAAACAAATCTCGGATCGCAAGCGCGCGTTGGAAAAAGCCTCGGGCGGCGAGGTGCATGTAATCTCCGGCGTCTCCGGACGCGGCCTGACCGACGTGCTGCGGATCATCCGCGCCGATATCGACAAGGGCAACGTGAAGCCCGTGGTGGCCGTGCCATGGCAGCCCTGAAACCCATCCAGGCCCCCGACATTCGCGCCGCCAAACGGCTGGTGGTGAAGATCGGCTCGGCGCTGCTGGTGGATCGCAAGACCGGGCTGAAGCAGGAATGGCTTGCGGCGCTGGCGCTGGACGTGGCCGAGGCCAAGGCGCGCGGGGCGGATGTGGTGCTGGTGTCCTCCGGCTCCATCGCGCTGGGCCGCAAGGTGCTGGGCCTGCCGGACGGGGTCTTGACGCTGGAACAGTCGCAGGCGGCTGCGGCGGTCGGGCAGATCCGGCTGGCGCGGGCTTATGAAGAGGTGCTGGCGCTGCATGGCATCAAGACCGGGCAGATTCTGGTGACGCTGGAAGACACCGAGGATCGCCGCCGCTATCTGAACTCTCGCGCCACGATGGAAACCCTACTGGGCCTTGGCGTTGTGCCGATTGTCAACGAAAACGACACCGTGGCGACGGACGAGATCCGTTTCGGCGACAATGACCGGCTCGCCGCCCAGATCGCGGTGACGGTGGGGGCGGATCAGTTGATCCTGCTGTCGGATGTGGACGGGTTCTATTCCGCCAATCCCAAGGAAGACCCGAGTGCGCAGCGCTTTGATCTTGTGGAAAAAATCACCCCCGAAATAGAAGCCATGGCGGGCGACCCCATCTCGGCCATGTCCAAGGGGGGCATGAAAACCAAGCTGCTCGCCGCCAAGACCGCCGTCGCGGGCGGCTGCGCCATGGCGATCATGGAAGGCTCGGGTCTGCGGCCCTTGCAGGCGCTGGCGAATGGCGCCAACCGGACGTGGTTTGTGGCCGGGGCCGACCCGCAACTGGCGCGCAAGCGCTGGATCAACGCGATGAAACCGCGCGGGGAATTGCGGCTGGACGCGGGGGCGGTGACGGCGCTGAACGCGGGCAAAAGCCTGCTGCCGGCCGGGGTGACCTCGGTCAGCGGCAGTTTCGGGCGCGGCGATCCGGTGGCGATCCTGTCGCCCGAGGGCGTGGTGCTGGGCAAGGGCCTCGTGCGCTATACTGCGGTCGAGGCGAAGGCGATTGCCGGGCACCGGTCCAGCGAAATCCCGGGCATACTCGGCTACGAAGCGCGGGCGGCGCTGGTCCACCGCGACGACATGGTGATCTGAACCCAAAAATCTTCGAAGATTTTTGCAAATTTCTTCGAAGAAATTTGGGCGCGAGACGGAAAGGGCAGGGACATGGACGGCCAGTTTACCGATCTGATGGCGGATATCGGCGCCAAGGCCAAACGCGCCGCGGCCGAGCTTGCCTATGCCTCGTCCGAGCGCAAGGTCGCCGCCCTGACCTCGGCCGCGCATTTCCTGTGGGAACGGCGGCAGGAAATTCTCGACGCCAATTCCATCGACTGCGACGGCGGCCGCGACAAGGGCCTGTCCGCTGCAATGCAGGACCGGCTGGTCCTGAACGAGGCGCGCATCCTCGCCATGGTCGATGGCCTGCGCTCCATCGCCGAACAGCGCGATCCGGTGGGGCGCATCATGGCTGAATGGGACCGGCCCTCGGGCCTGCACATCCAGCGCGTGGCGACCCCCTTGGGCGTGGTCGGCGTGATCTATGAAAGCCGCCCCAATGTCACCGCCGATGCCGGCGCCTTGTGCCTGAAGGCCGGCAATGCCGTCATCCTGCGCGGCGGGTCGGAAAGCTTCTACTCCTCGGAAATCATTCACGATTGCATGGTCCAGGGCCTGCGCGAGGCGCGCATCCCGGAAACCGCCATCCAGATGATCCCCACCCGCGACCGCGAGATGGTCACCGCCATGCTGCGCGCCACCGAGTATATCGACGTGATCGTGCCCCGGGGCGGCAAGGGACTGGTCGGCCTTGTGCAAGCGGAAGCCCGTGTGCCGGTGTTCGCGCATCTGGAGGGCATCTGCCATGTCTATGCCGACCGCGACGCCGACCTCGCCAAGGCCCGCCGCGTCGTCCTGAACGCCAAGACCCGCCGCACCGGCGTCTGCGGCGCGGCGGAATGTCTGCTGATCGACTGGCAGTTCTACACCAAACACGGCGCGGTCCTGATCGAGGACTTGCTGAAAGCCGGCGTGGAAGTCCGGGCCGAGGGCGAATTGGCGAAAATCCCCGGTACGGTGAAGGCCACGCCCGACGATTTTGGCCGAGAGTTCCTTGATATGGTCATCGCGGTGAAACTGGTGGACGGGGTGGATGAGGCGATTGCCCATATCCGGCGCTATGGCTCCAGCCACACCGAAAGCATCCTGACCGAGAATGACGCCGCCGCCGCGCGGTTCTTTGAACGGCTGGACAGTGCGATCCTGATGCGAAACGCCTCGACCCAGTTCGCGGACGGGGCAGAGTTCGGCATGGGCGCCGAGATCGGCATCGCCACCGGCAAGCTGCACGCGCGCGGTCCGGTCGGGGCAGAGCAGCTGTGCAGCTTCAAATATCTGGTCACGGGCGACGGCACGATCCGGCCCTGACCGGCTGTGCAACCCACGCCAATCGTGGTAAATGCTTTGTAAACGAAAAATCCAAAATAAAATGAAATCAAGGGGATA
>JANLQT010000120.1:0-6084 GCA_031368035.1 Rhodobacterales bacterium
TCTCGATCAGCAGAATGAACGCGTATTCGACCATGGCCTGCCCATGGCCACTGGCGCTCACCCCAAGGGTCTGACCCGTTGCGGGATCGATGCGCCACCATCCGGCAAGCCGCTCTGCATCGCTTGGGGTCGCGGGCAGAACCAGCAAGTTGCCGTCTGCCAGTTCCTGGGACATCCGGGCCTTTGCGTCCGCATTCCAGCCAATCGCGGACAACAGCGCCTGGTCGCCGGGATTGAGGGCGATCCAACCCGCGCCCATTTGATCGGATGCCGTAAAGACGCTGGCGACATTCGGTTGAACGGTGCCGATCTGCTGCAAGGCGGCGGCTTCAGCAAAGGTGTCCGCCACCCCCTGGCTGAGGCGCAGCCCAAAGGCGTTGTCTGCGGCAAAAGGATCGACGCCGATCCCGTTTTCGACGATGTCAAGACTGACCCCAGCCAGAAAGTCGCCGCCCCCCGCCCGGCGCAAACGTGTGTGCTGCAACACCACCACCGGCCGGTCCACATAGACCCAGTCGCTGTAGTTGTTCAGCGAGAACCGCAGCGAGGCCAGCCCGTAAAGTGCATACGGCAGGCCGGTCAGTTTGGAGAACAGCTCCATGTAATTGGAGGGCAGCTTGCCGAACGGGTCCTTGGACAGATCGTCGAGCACCGGGCGGTTGCGAAGGGCACTTTGCGCGCCAAGATGGATGAGGAAGTCGGGGTCCAGCTTGCTGGACAGCACCTGGATCTCGCTTTCCTCCAACATGGCCATCGACCGGTCCAACGCCTTTTGGCCGCTCATGGTGAAGGTGGACAGATCGCCCTTGGCGCGTACATCCGGTCCGACCAGATCGAACACATCGCGAGAGGTGACGATGGGATTTGCGCCCGGACGGCTGATGATGAACTCCAGCCGCTCGGACACCAGTTCGCCCTCTTCTCGGGGCGGGCGCGGGGTGTCCAGTTCCGGATCGGCCGCCAGAAGCTGCTCGTTGTCGCCGCCGGTAGCCAGCACATCGGTGGCCTTGGACACCATGCCGATCATGGCGGTGGTCATCTGCATGAAAGGGTTCACCGGATGGGGCGTGGGATCAAGCTCCCCGGTATCCAAAATGCCAGCGCTGCCTACGACCGCGTCAGCCAGCGTAAGTACGGGCAGCCACTCTGTCTGGGCATAAAGCGCGGCCCGCAATTTGATCTGCACGTCATCGGGCGTCATTTGCGGCCAGTCTTCCGGCCAGGCCATCGGAAAATGGCGAAACCCCATCGTCGACCCCAACAGGTCGCGCGGCTTCAAAGTCTGTTCAAGCACCACTTTCTCGCTCAAAGCGCCGCCCTTGAGCTGTTCTGCGATGACGCGGATTGTCACCAGTTGTTCAGCGGCCTCCGGCAGCGAGGCGGGATCAAAGGTGTCCGCCGCCGCCACAAGCGGTCCCGAGGCCGCGTCGGGTGCCATCAGGTCAAGACCGATCCACGCGCCGTTGTCCTGGTATTCGACCCACCAGTGGTCCGACAGCGCCGCCTTGGCCGCTGCCACGATGCCCGTGCTGGTGTCGCCCGCGCCCTTCAGTCCCACGATATCCGCGAGCGCCGCAGTTGCATTGTCAACATTGGGGGCAACATCGACGAACAGCTGTGCCGCATCTGCGTTCGTGGTGTCGATAACCTCGCCCACGCCGGAGCGGTCCAGCCCGTAAAGGTCGGCGGCGTCCAGCAGCGAAGCGTTTTGCGGAGCAGCTTCTGTCGCGTCCGCCGCCGTTTGGTCAGCTTCGATCGGTGCCAAGACTTGGGCAGCTCGGGCGGCCGCAAGTTCGGCCCATAGCCCGTCAACCGCGGCGGGGGCGAGATCGGCATGCGCCAGCCTTGCCGGATAGCCCGCATCGGTCAGCAGGGCCGCCAGCAACAACGACTGGTCCAGACTGTTCCCGACCCGGTCCATCAGAACGCCCTCGGCGCCTCGCAGCGCGCCCAGGTAGGGAACGAAGGCCACGTTGGCCTGCTCCCACGCGAAGAGGTCGCCGGGGTCGATCCCGACGGCGTCCACCACGTATTGCGGGTCCCAGTGGTCCCGGGGCGCGTCGCGGTCGCCATCCTCCAGCGCCAAAAGGCTCGCTTGCACCTGATCGGCGAAAATCGCTGCCTGCTGGTCCTCGGTATCCAGGGCAGACTGCGCCTGCGCTAGGGGTGCGCCTGCCCAGATAAAGGCCATGACCGCCGTGATGCCTGCGGTCGCACATTTGTTGAGGGATTTGTTAAAGAACATCCGCAACCTCCGTGAAATGCAGGTCTGTGTGAAAAGCAGTCTGGTCTGCCGCAAATTCGGCGGCCCAAGGCTTGCGGTGTCTTATACCGGCCAGGCCGGATTCAGTCTGGTACAAAATCGGCCTCCGTCATTTGGCCGGCGTTGACCACCACATCCTTGATCACCGAGGCCCCGTCGGTTCCGATCTGGATCTGATAGGTGCCCGCCAGCAGGACGATGTCTGCGCCCCCGACCGTGCCTTGTGCCACAGTCTCGCCGTCGCTGCCGATGACCTTGAACGGCGGTGGCACGAAAGGCGGGGCCACTGCCGCAGCCATTGCAACCCCCAGAGCAGCCTTGTCGCTGGCGTCAAAATAGCTGCCGCCGCCCGATGTCGCCCAGGCGTTGAAAGTCGATTTCAACACCGGATCATCCACCGCGAAGCCCACGATATTGACGCGGACGTCAAATCCCAGCGCGCGCAGCTTGACGATCTCGGCCGCAGGATCGCCGCCGCAGGTTTCCTCGCCATCGGTCACAAGAACCACCGTGCGAAGCCCGCTGCCAGCGCTGAGATCGTCCGCGACGGCGGCCAGCGACGCCGCGATGGGTGTGCGGGAGCGGTTGATCGCCTTGATCTTGTTGATTTTCTTGATCATCTCACCGGGGTCTAGTGGCCCCAGCGGCACGGCCAAGTGGGTCTCGCAGGACCCCGCCTTGTCATTGCCAAAGACCCGGAATGCCAGCGGCTGGCCAACGGAAAGTGTTTCACTGACCAGTGTGCCCAGTACCTTATGCGCGGTTTCAATTCGCCGCTCGCCGTTCAGCTTCTTCAGCATGCTGCCCGAGGCATCCAGGATCACTTCAATGGCGCCTTCTGCCGGAATTGCTGCATTTGCCGGGGCCGTCGCAGTGCCTGCTGTTGTCCCATCTCCGGCACCGGTAGGCGTGGATGGCTTTTCTGCCATCCGGATTTGCAGCTTGCCAGGTTCAGGCGGCACATCCTGGCGCACAGTGGCGACCAACTGATACCGCGTCGGGCGCCGAAGCCAGGCCGCCGTCCGGTCGGCGACGACGTCCATTTCGGCCTGCGTGCGCGCCGATGTGTAATAGCCGCCATTGATCAACGCGAGATCCTGCATGATCTGCTTCTCGCGGTGCGGATCGTCGCCCGCCCCGATATGGGCTGCAAAGATGCGCGGGCGAAGTTTGCCCAATTCCGCCCATATTCCGGTTTCGGTGTCATAGCCCGGCGTCTGCGCATCGGTGACGATGATCGCCGCACGCACCCCGCGCCGCAGCGCCAGCGCCTGGTCGACAAGGGTCAGCGTCTGCCACAGGTCACTGGAATCGGTCTGGGTGGCATCCTGTTTGGCAAGGATGGCGCCTTCCAGCACCCAAGGCTGGTCCGTCCAATCCTTTAGGATGAATGGCGACGCGAAAGTCATGAAGTTCACGAACTCGCGCCCAGGCACAACACCCGAGGCAAAGGCAGCCATGGCGTGCCGGATGATCGTGGCGAAATTGGAAAGACTGGGGCTGATGTCATAGGCCACGGCCACTGACCGTTGCGGCTCATGTACGCGCAGGAAATAGCGGGCACCTGCGTCCACTTCGGCCTCGAAACCCAGGCGATCGGCGGACGATGGCAACTGCACCAGCTTCACCGGACCGCCCGCAGCATCATGCAACTCCATGTCGACATCGACGGTCGGCTCGCCCGACGCGGTCACGGTCAGTCGGTTCACGTCCTGCGGTACGTCTATAGCGAACCAGTCTTCGCTGATATCAAGCTTAACCTCGCCGGCCACGACGGCCCCGATCGGAAGCACCTCGGCGGTTTCTTTTGTCTGGCGATGCGAGGCAAGTGCACCTGCCATCTCGGGCGGGACCGGCATCTGAGCCTCAAAGATCGCGGCGCGGTTGTACTGGCCCCATTCGCCGAGGATCGACAGGTAGTCACCCTCCACGGGTCGCTCAAAAATGCGCAGCGCCTTGGGCAAAGCCCATCTGGTTTCCGCCAGCGGCTTTTCCGTCGCAGTGAAGCGAAGAAACCGCGCCCAGACCGGGGCCGGCAAATCCAGCCTTGCCATCCCGTCGGCCCCGGCCACGATCTGCCACGGCGGCAGGGCCTCCCATGGGCCAAAGGGGCTGTCGCGCGAAACGTCGAGTTTGACGGCGCCGATCGCGTGCAAGTCGGCATCGATCTCGCCGTCCTGCCATTCCAGCGCGGATATTTGGGCCGCCCGGTCTTCATTGAAACCGATCACCCATTGTGGGGCAGACCCTGCGGCCATGTTGACCGGAATGGAGGTTTGGCTGCCCAGCATGGCGCGCTGGTCTTCGGCGCTGGCTCCGATGACCATGTTGCTCCACACCATATGACCGCCACGGGCGGACTCGGCGATGTCGGCCGATAGGCCCTTCGGCTCACCCGGCACCGTGATGACCTTCCATTCGCCAAGTCCGACCTTGCCAAGATTGTCGGCATGGTTGGACTTGAGGCGCAGCCGCGCAGCGCGAGCGGGCATCGGATGATCGAGCGTAAACGCCTGTTCGATCGGCAGCATGGTCAGACGGCCCGAAAGAACTTCGGTGAAATTCGCGCCGTCTTCCGACAAGAGGAGGTCAAAGTCCTGAAGTTGCTCGGCGGGATAGATGCGCCCGGTGCCTTGGGGATGGATGGTGATGCCGGCGATGGTCCATGGATGATCCGCGCCAAACGAGACGGAGATCTGGTAAGGCAGCAGGGATGCATCGATGGCAAAGATGCCGACATTGCCATCCCCAACGAGCCCGTCCTGAAGGAAGCCGGGCTTTTCGCCGATACTGTCATCGGGCAGCATCATCAACCCGCCCAGGGCCACGCTTGCGACATTGAAGCCGCCAAGCAGGGCTTTCGGAAGCGGAAACGTAGTTTCCTGATCGACCGGGGGCGTTGCCAGATCGGCCAGAAGTCTTGTCGTTGCCGACGCCCATTCGCCAGCGGCACCCGTGGCCTGCGCCACGAAATTGACCTCCTGGTTGGACCACGCATCCGGGGCGACAGCGATGTAGAACGGTATTGAGGCACTTGCGCCCGGCGCGAGCGTGATTGCCGGCGTATCCAGAACCGGGACATAGTCAAAGTGGCTACTGATCACCCGCAGCGAAAGGTTGCGCACGGACGCGCCAGTGTTTTCAAGATCAAGCGTCCCATGCAGCTTTTGTCCGCGGATCCAGAATGCCGCGACGCTCGGGCCGTCCAGGTGCATCGACATGGTCACGGGCAAGTTCGGCATCGCCGACCTGGGCGTTGGACCAGAAGTGAAGTCCATCTTAAGATGATAGGCGCCGTCTCCTTTTACCCCAAGCCGAAGAGGATGGCCTGCGCGCACATCCGCCTCATAAACGCCGGTGGCTTGCGACTCGTTTTCGACCGATGCGTCGCCGTCCATCAGCGAAAGCGCGACCGCGCCGGTCACCGCGACATGCAATCTGGTATCTGCCGTCAGATCAGGGATTTGGTACCAGTCGTCGTCCAAATAGGAAGCGACAACGCCCGACGCCTCCAATGTATCCGGCAACGGGCGGGCCTGTCCCGGCGTGTCATTGGGCTCCAAATCATCCGGCAGCGCGAACGGGTCCATCCTTGTGAGGTCGACTTGGTAGGGCGAAGGGCTGGGTTTGTCCGATTTCAGCCGCAAGATGTAGTCGCCAGGGTCCAGAAGCGCGTCGTAGACGAAAGGCAGAGCGCCAGCGTTACCTTGCGGGCGTTTGGGTGATGGGTAACCCCATTCCAGCTCCACCGTGACAGGATCGCCGTTGCTGGGTGTGACCGACAGCCTGATATGGTCTTGGGCAAACAGCGAAAACCGGAA
>JANLQT010000278.1:0-16849 GCA_031368035.1 Rhodobacterales bacterium
GCCGAGGGGCGCGCGGGGTATTGGCGGTTTTTGCTGAACCAGACCCGGATCGAATGGCCGGATGGCATCCTTGGGCCGATCTCGATTGATGCGGCCTCGGTGTCGGACCCGGTGCTGATCCGGGCGGATGGGCAGATCCTGTATACGTTCGCCTCCTCGGTGGATGACATCGACCTGGGCGTCACGGATATCGTGCGCGGCGCGGATCATGTGACCAACACCGCGACGCAGATTCAGATCATGGAAGCGATGGGGGGGACGCCGCCCAATTTCGCGCACCATTCGTTGTTGACCGGGGCGGGCGGCGAGGAATTGTCCAAGCGGCTGGGTGTCCTGGCGCTGCGCGATCTGCGGGCGCAAGGGATCGAGCCGATGGCGCTGCTGAGCCTGATGGCGCGGCTGGGATCGTCCAAGCCGGTGGAACTGGCGGGCTCGATGCAAGAGCTGATCGACGGGTTCGATCTGGACAGTTTTGGCGCCGCGCCGACGAAGTTCGATCAGGCGGACCTGTTGCCACTGACCCGGCATCATGTGCAGGGCATGGCCTTTGCGCAGGTCGCAGGCAAGATCGACGCCTTGGGCGTGCCGGCGGACAAGGCTGAATTGTTCTGGTCGGTCGCCAAGGGCAACATCACGACCCAAGCCGATATGGGCGCGTGGTGGGATCTGTTCCGCAATGGCGCAGAGCCTTTGGTCGATGACGCCGATCGGGATTTCGTGCGGGATGCGCTGGCCTTGTTGCCGCCGCAGCCTTGGACTCACGCGACCTGGGGCGAGTGGACCGCCGCCGTGAAGACCGCCACGGGGCGCAAGGGCAAGGACCTGTTCCGGCCCCTGCGCCGGGCGCTGACGGGCCGTGATGCCGGGCCCGAGATGGCCGATGTGCTGCCGCTGCTGCAAAAGCTGCCGGTGGTCTGACGGCCAAGGTGCGTGCAAGCACGCACCCTACCCATGATGGGATGAGGTGTCCGAGGCACTGGCCGAGGCCATGCGGTGTCGGTGCAACCTGGTGCGCCGGTGCGTTCAGCGCAGGGGCAGCGCATGACCGTTGTTTGGCAGGCGCGGCGCCAGGGGTAAGATAAATGCTCGCACCCTCCCTGGCGACCGAGCGGTGCGTGCAAGCAGGCACCCTACCCGGGGTCGCACGGCATGCGGCGGTATGCCGTTGCATTCTTCGCTTGCCGAATCCGGCGCGTCACGCCAGTCTTGCGGCATCAGGATCGGGAGAATCCGGGGGAAGCCCATCTTTCCCTCGGTGCCGAAGGAGCAACCGCCCCGGTAAACTCTCAGGCGCAACGGACCGTCCTGATGACAGACTCTGGAGAGTGGCGCATCTGCGCCCGCCGAAGGGATAACAATCTCAGGCGCCCTAATCCTTTCAAAGGGGGTGGGTAAGGACAGAGGGGGCACCGAGGGCAGGGGGAACCTGTCGGGACGGTGTCGGTGCGCGTTTTTGCCGGCAGATGAAGGGGGCGGCTTTGGCCGAGGAACTGTTGCACTTGGGGCTGCACGACCTGCATGTCAGCCTTGGCGGACGGATGGTGCCGTTCGCGGGGTATGCGATGCCGGTGCAATATCCGGCCGGGGTCATGACGGAACATCTGCACACCCGCGCGGCGGCGGGTCTGTTCGATGTCAGTCATATGGGGCAGGTGATCCTGCGGCCCAAGACCTCGATGCAGGCGTTGGCGCTGGCCTTCGAGGCGCTGATGCCGGTGGATGTGCTGAGCCTTCCCGAGGGGCGCCAGCGCTATGGCCTGTTCACCAATGACCAAGGCGGGGTGCTGGACGACCTGATGTTTGCCGGTCGCGGCGATCATCTGTTTGTCGTCGTGAACGCCGCCTGCAAGGCCGCCGACATTGCCCATATGCAGGCGCACCTTTCCGGGGCCGCCGAGGTGATTGCGATCACCGACCGCGCGCTTCTGGCGCTGCAAGGCCCGCTGTCCGAGGCTGTCCTGTCGCGGCTGATCCCCGAGGTTGCCGCGATGCGCTTCATGGACGCGCGGATTTTCGGGGATATCTGG
This sequence comes from Rhodobacterales bacterium, assembly GCA_031368035.1. Classification (GTDB taxonomy): domain Bacteria; phylum Pseudomonadota; class Alphaproteobacteria; order Rhodobacterales; family Rhodobacteraceae; genus Stagnihabitans. Next base: position 2,028 of record JANLQT010000278.1, read on the forward strand.
GTCAGCCGATCAGGCTATACCGGCGAGGACGGGTTCGAGATTTCGCTGCCGATGGCGCAGGCGAACGCCTTTGCCCGCAATCTGCTGGATCAGCCCGAGGTCCTGCCCATCGGTCTCGGCGCGCGAGATTCCCTGCGGCTGGAGGCGGGCTTGTGCCTGTACGGTCACGACCTTGATACCACGACCACCCCGGTGGAAGCCGCGCTGACCTGGGCCATCCAGAAATCCCGCCGGGATGGGCCGCGTGCGGGGGGCTTTCCGGGCGCAACACGCATTCTCGCCGAACTGAAAGACGGCCCCGCGCGGGTCCGTGTCGGTCTGCGCCCTGATGGCCGCGCGCCAATGCGGGACGGAACGGTGCTGTTTGACGGCGACCGCCAGATCGGCACGATCGCCTCGGGCGGGTTTGGGCCTTCGGTTCAGGCGCCGATTGCCATGGCCTATGTGCCCGCCGCCTATGCCAGGCCCGCCACCCAGTTGACCGGCGACGTGCGCGGCAAACGCCTGCCAGTCACCGTCTCCGCACTGCCTTTCTTCCCCACCTCTTACAAACGCTGAGGACAGATATGAAATTCACCAAAGAACACGAATGGCTCCGCGTCGAGGGCGATCTGGTCGTCGTCGGCATCACCGAACACGCCGCTGAGGCTTTGGGCGATGTGGTGTTCGTCGAACTGCCGGAGGTGGAAACCCAGGTCTCTGCCGGTGACGAGATCTGCGTGATTGAAAGCGTCAAGGCGGCATCGGACATTTTGGCGCCGGTCGAGGGCGAGATTGTCGAGGTGAACGAAAGGCTCGCGGAAAACCCGGGGCTGGTGAATGCCGATGCCCAAGCGGCCTGGTTCTTCAAGATCAGGGTCGATGATCTGTCGGTGCTGGACGCGTTCATGGACGAGGACGAGTACAAAGAGATGATCGGTTGATGCTTCCGCCTAGACTCGTTGATATCACGGGGAAAATCGGCCGGTGGGTCAGTCTTGTAGAAGGACAATGGCTTGCGACCTTGCACAATACTTATTGGTCGAAGCCGCATGACTATTTCGCCCCAATTGATAGCGCTCACATACCGGGCGGTAAACGATATGATGAGTTCATTGATGCGTTGCGAACATACCCACGGATCGTGATGCAGAAGGATGCGGACCCAAGGACTCTATTGCGAGCGGGATACATCGGGGTCTTCTTCATCGAATTCGAAAAACTCACAATTGATTCAACTGGTATTCGACTTCGGATCACCAAACGCGATGCGAGCCCTAGGAACAGACGTTAAGAGGCGACCTCCATGACCTTCACCCCGACCGATTACAACCCCTATGACTTCGCCAACCGCCGCCACATCGGGCCATCTCCGGCCGAGATGGTGCAGATGCTGCAAGCGGTCGGTGCGCCGACGCTGGAGGCTTTGATCTCTGAGACCGTGCCAAAGTCGATCCGGCAGGCCGTGCCGCTGGGCTGGGCACCGCTGACCGAGCAGGATCTCTTGGCGCGGATGCGCGAAGTGGCGGGCCGGAACAAGGTGATGACCAGCCTGATCGGGCAGGGCTATTACGGCACCGTCACCCCGCCGGCGATCCAGCGCAACATCCTGGAAAACCCGGCCTGGTACACGGCTTACACCCCCTATCAGCCCGAAATCGCCCAAGGCCGGCTCGAGGCTTTGCTGAACTTTCAGACCATGGTCGCCGATCTGACCGGGCTGCCGGTGGCCAACGCCTCGCTGCTGGACGAAGCCACCGCCGCCGCCGAAGCGATGACCATGGCCGAACGCTGCGCCAAGTCCAGGGCGCGCGCGTTCTTCGTCGATCACGGCTGCCATCCCCAGACCATCGGCGTGATCAAGACCCGCGCCCTGCCGCTGGAGATCGAAGTGATCGTGGGCGCCCCCGAAGCCCTTGATCCGGCCAAGGTGTTCGGCGCGATCTTCCAATATCCAGGCACCTTTGGCCATGTCCGCGACTTCAGCGCCGAGATCGCAGCGCTGCACGGCGCAGGGGCCATCGCGGTGATGGCGACCGACCTTCTGGCCCTGTGCCTGTTGAAAGAACCCGGCGCGATGGACGCCGATATCGCGGTCGGCTCCTCGCAGCGATTCGGCGTGCCGATGGGCTATGGCGGGCCGCATGCGGCGATTTTCGCCTGCAAGGACGACCTGAAACGCCAGATGCCGGGGCGGCTTGTTGGCGTGTCGGTCGATGCGCGCGGCAACAAGGCTTACCGGCTGGCGCTGCAAACCCGTGAACAGCATATCCGGCGCGAAAAGGCGACCTCCAACGTCTGCACCGCACAGGCGCTTCTGGCCGTCATGGCGAGCATGTACGCGGTGTTTCACGGCCCCAAAGGGCTGCACGCAATCTCGGAGCGGGTGCATTTCCTGACGGGCCGGCTGGCGCGGGCCTTGAAGGCGGCGGGCGCCAAGGTCTCGCCCAAGGCGTTCTTCGACACGATCACGGTCGAGGTTGGCGTGGGTCAATCCGGCATCCTCGCCGCCGCAAGGGCCGAGGGGCTGAACTTCCGCAAGATTGGCTCCGACCGGGTCGGGATCGCGCTGGATGAGACGACGGATGAAAAGGTGCTGATCCGCGTCTTGCGCGCCTTCGGGATCGAAGGCGTCCCGCCCCACCGCGCGCATCTCGGTTTCCCCGAGGATATGGTGCGCAAAACCGATTTCCTGACCCATCCGGTGTTCCACATGAACCGGGCGGAATCGGAAATGATGCGCTACATGCGCCGCCTGTCGGACCGCGATCTGGCTTTGGACCGTGCGATGATCCCGCTGGGATCCTGCACGATGAAGCTGAACGCGGCGGCGGAAATGGCCGCGATCACCTGGCCGGAGTTCTCGGCCATGCATCCGTTCGTGCCCGCTGATCAGGCGCTGGGCTATCGCGAGGCGATCGAGGATCTGACCGACAAGCTGTGCCAGATCACCGGCTATGACGCGTTTTCGATGCAGCCCAATTCGGGCGCACAGGGGGAATATGCGGGCCTGCTGACGATCCTTGCCTGGCATCGCGCGCGGGGGGATACGCATCGCAAGATTTGCCTGATCCCGACCTCGGCGCATGGCACCAACCCGGCCTCGGCGCAGATGGCGGGGATGCAGGTGGTGGTGGTGAAAACCGCGCCGAACGGCGATGTGGACATGGAGGATTTCCGCGCCAAGGCGGCGGCAGCAGGGGGCAATCTGGCCGCGTGCATGGTCACTTATCCGTCCACCCATGGGGTGTTCGAGGAAACCATCCGCGAGATTTGCAAAGTCACGCATGACCACGGCGGCCAAGTCTATCTTGACGGCGCCAACATGAACGCGCTGGTCGGGCTGGTGAAGCCGGGCGAGATCGGGTCCGACGTGAGCCATTTGAACCTGCACAAGACCTTCGCCATCCCGCATGGCGGCGGCGGTCCGGGCATGGGGCCGATCGGGGTGAAGGCGCATCTGGCGCCGCATTTGCCGGGGCATGTGCATACCGGCGGGCCCGCGAGCGCCGGCTCGCAAAGCGAAAATCACGCGGGGCCGGTCAGTGCCGCGCCGTTCGGATCGGCCTCCATCCTGCTGATTTCCTGGGCCTATTGCCTGATGATGGGCGGCGAGGGCATCACGCAGGCGACGAGGGTGGCGATCCTGAACGCCAACTACATCGCCGCGCGGCTGAAAGGCTCCTACGAGGTGCTGTTCATGGGCAACCAGGGGCGGGTGGCACATGAATGCATCCTCGACACCAGGCCCTTTGCCGAAGCCGGGGTGACAGTGGATGACATCGCCAAACGCCTGATCGACAATGGCTTTCACGCGCCGACGATGAGCTGGCCTGTGGCCGGCACGCTGATGGTCGAGCCGACCGAAAGCGAAACCAAAGCCGAGATCGACCGCTTCATCACTGCGCTTCTGGCCATCCGCGCCGAAATCCGCAGCGTCGAGGCGGGCGAGATCAGCGCCGAAGACAGCCCCCTGCGCCACGCCCCGCACACGGTCGAGGACCTCGTCGCCGACTGGACAAGAGCCTACCCTCGCGAGCAGGGCTGCTTTCCGCCCGGCGCCTTCCGGGTGGACAAATACTGGCCCCCTGTGGGCCGGGTGGACAATGTCTGGGGCGACCGGAACCTGATGTGCATCTGCCCGCCAGTTGAGGATTACGCCGAGGCTGCGGAATAAGCCCCCGCAAGGCCCGCCTCGAACGGCTCCGACCCACCCCGCCGTTCGTCGGCGGCTGCGTTGCCCGGCTTCATCCCAAGCTGGGGCTCTGCCCCAGACCCCGGGAATATTTGTGGCTTCCATGAAAGGCGAAGGCAGGTGAGGCTCTGAAGCCTGCGTCCATCACCGCGGGACAAATACCTCCACGGGGGTTTGGGGGTGTGAAACCCCAAAGCTTCCTCTTGAAACAAAAAGCCGTGCGAAGCTCCGTTGCTTCACCTTTGGTCCCCGGCTTGACGGCGAGGGGCGGGGGCGGCTACCGCTGGCGGATGAGCCAGGACAGACTGACCTTTGCGGATGGGTTCCGCGCCGCCGTGCCGATTGCCCTTGGCTATTTCCCCATCGCGTTTTCTTTCGGTGTCGCCGCCACCCGCTCGGGGCTGAGCCTGGCCGAGGCCACCGCCCTTTCTGTCATCGTCTGGGCCGGGGCTGCGCAGTTTCTCGCAATCGCCCTGATCGCCAGCGGCGCCCCGGCGCTGGTGGCGGCCTTCACCCTTGTCGCCATGAACATCCGGCACGTGCTGTACGGCCCGGTCCTGATGAGAAAGGCCGGGGACGACGCGTCACGCCAGTCGGCCTGGGCCTGGTCCTTCAACCTGACCGACGAGGTGTTCGGCGCGGCCCTCGGTGCGCTCGCCAGGGGCGGGCGGTTCAGTGAGCCGTTCATGACCGCACTTGGCTTTTCCGCCTATGCCGCCTGGATCCTTGGCACGATTGCGGGAGCATGGGCCGGGGCGGGGGCGCTGGACCGCTGGCCGGCGGTGGCAGGCGCGCTGGGCTTCATGCTGCCGGCGCTGTTTCTGGCGCTGCTGCTGTCGATGGTGAACCGGCGGCAAGTGCCGGTGATCCTTGCCGCCGGGGCTGCCACCGCGCTGGGCGTGACCTTCGGGTCCACCTCGCTGGGCCTGTTCGCCGGTATGGCGGCCGGGGCCCTGACCGGCGTCCTGTTGCCGGGGGCCACACATGCGGCCTGAGGTTCTGGAAATCGCCCTGATCGCGGGGGCCTGCACCTGGGCGTTCCGGTTCTTTCCAACCCGCGCCGACCTGGGCCGACTGGCCCCGCACGGCCTGCTCGCCAAGCTGCTGAACGCGCTTGGTCCCGCCGCCATTGCCGCGCTTTTTGTGGCGGAACTGATGCCCACCCTGTCTCAGCCCTTGGCCACGCAAGGCCCGCTGGCCGCAGGCACGCTTGCGACGCTGCTGGTCTGGGCGCTGACCCGGTCCGTGGTGGGCGCCACCCTGTCCGGCGCGCTTGGCTATGGGCTGGCGCTGGCGCTTCTTGGCTGAGCGGCGCTATTTCCCTTGCCCTGCCGCCGTCTCCGCGCCAGCATCGGGCAAAATGGAGCGTCACATGGCCGACCTGTCCGACAAGCTGGAAGTTGCGCCTGCCGTGGTCGTGCAGGTGATCTACCTGCACCGCGAGGAAAGCGCCTCGGCCGCGGCGGAACTGCATGAATTCATCGATGCCCTCAACACCGATGAGCGGACGCATCTGACCGCCATCGCCTGGGTCGGTCGCGGCACCTTCGAGCCCGAGGATTATGACAGCGCGTTGGAAACCGCCTATGGGGAAGCCTCGATCCCTACCGCGGACTATCTGATGGCCATGCCTGATCTGGCCGCGAACCTGGAAGCCGGGCTGGAGGCTTTGGGCGTCGACGTCGTGGCCGAGGAAGAGGATTTTCTCTGACCTGCCTCTTCCGCCCGCCGCGTGGCATCCTACATATTCATCAAACAGAATGTGAGGTTGCCGATGGGTGATGCTGTGAAACTGACCTGTGCCGCCTGCGGCCAGGTGAACCGGGTTCCGTCCGAGCGGCTGACCCAGGCGCCCAGGTGCGGCACGTGCGGCGCGGCGCTGGCCGACGGGCGGGTGATGGATCTTGACGCGGCGGCCCATGACAAGGCGGTGCGCGGCGATGATCTGCCGCTGATCGTGGACTACTGGGCGGTCTGGTGCGGACCCTGCCGGGCCATGGCGCCGGAATTTGCCAAGGCCGCCAAGATCGCCGCCCCGCAGGTGCGCTTTGGCAAGCTGGACACCGAAGCGCACAACGATGTGGCGGCAAGGGCGCGGATTCAGGGCATCCCCGCCCTGATCCTTTATGCCAAGGGCCGCGAAGTTGGCCGGTTGACCGGCGCGCGTCCTGCCAGCCAGATTCTGGACTTTCTGCGCCAACAGGGTGTTCTGACCGCCTGAGCCCGACGAAAGGCCCTTTCGCGCACCGCGCCGCAGGCCTTAGGCTGAGCCATGCGCTGGCCCCGACTGATCCGCTGGAAAGGCCTGTCGCTCGCCCAGGCCTTTGCCTTGGCGGGCGGCTTCGTTATGGTGCTGGCCGGGCTGGTTGTGGGTTTTTTCGTCGCCGACCGGATCGAACAGACCGTGGTGCGCAATGCCGCCAACACCACCGCGCTTTACATGCAAAGCTTTGTCGCGCCGCTGGTGCAGGACCTTGCCTCTGCGCGCGCGCTTCCCCCGGACGATCTGGCTGCGATTGAAAACCTGCTGCAAGGCACTCCGCTTGGTCAGCGCGTCGTCAGCTTCAAGATCTGGGCCAAGGGGGGGCTGGTCATTGGCGCGTCCAACCCCGAAATCGTTGGCAAGACCTTTGAAGCGGCCGACGATTTGCGCCTTGCCTGGGGTGGTGAAGTGCAGGCGACCTTCAACGATCTGAGAGAGGACGAGAACCGGGCCGAAAACGATCTTAACGTGCCGCTTTTGGAAATCTATGTGCCCGTCCGGTCGGTCACCACCGGGCAGGTGATCTGTGTCGTCGAGTTCTACGAGGTCGCCACCCAGCTTCAGGCCGATCTGACGCGGACGATGCTGACCTCTTGGGCGGTGGTGGCGGGGGTGGTGCTGCTGGTAGGACTGAGCCTGTTCGCCATCGTGCTGCGCGGCAGCCGTACCATCCAGGCGCAGGTCGCTGAACTGACCGACCTGTCCGAACGCAACATCGCGCTGCGCCGCCGCGTGCAAGACGGCGCGAGCCGGTTTGCCGGAATGACCGATCAGGCGCTGCGGCGGATCGGGGCGGACCTGCACGACGGCCCGGCCCAGCAGATCGGCTTTGTCGCCCTGCGGCTGGATGCGCTGCGCCGCCAGATCGGCAATGTGCCCGCCGCCCAGGCCGAAGTGGACGCAATCGACCGTGCCGTGCGCGAGGCGATCACCGAAATCCGCACCATCTCGCGCGGGTTGTCGCTGCCCGACATCGAGAAAAAGCCGCTGGCCGTGCTGGTGCAAAGCCTGGTCGATGCCCATGCCGCGCGCACACATGACGAGGTGCGGCTTTCGGTCCGGATGGCGAACGACCCGCCGCCCTCGGTGAAAACGGTGGTGTGCCGCGCGGTGCAGGAAGGGCTTTCCAACGGCTGGCGGCACGGGCAGGGTGCCGAGCAATCGGTGGACCTGACGCAGACCGGCAGTCAACTGGTGCTGACGGTGCGCGACCGTGGCCCCGGACCTGTCGTCGCCGCGCCGGTCCAGGACGGCATGACGGGCCTGGGCCTGCCGGGCCTGCAAGGCCGGGCCGAGGCGCTTGGCGGCACCGTGGCCTTGCGCGCCCGCAGCGATGGGCCGGGGGCCGAACTGGTGCTGGAACTGGATCTTGGGGAGGTGCCCGGATGAATGATGACCCTGTGACAATCCGCATCGTGGTGGCGGACGACCATCCGATCTACCGCGAGGGTCTGGCGCGCACCCTGACCGACGCCGGTCTGACGGTGGTGGCGCAAGCCCGCGACGGCACCGAAGCCTTGGCCGCCGTCCTGCGCGAGATGCCGGACGTGCTGCTGCTGGATCTGTCGATGCCCGGCGGCGGCGGCCTAGGCGTCTTGACCGAGCTGCAAAAGCTGGATGCCCCGCCACGGGTCGCGGTGCTGACCGCATCCGAGGAAGACGAGGATGTGATGGCAGCGCTGCGGCTGGGCGCGCGCGGCTATATCCTCAAAGGCGTCGGCGCGGGCGATCTGGTCGAACTGGTGCGCGACATTGCGGTGGGGCGGTCCTATGTCTCGCCGGGTCTGGCGCGGCGGCTTCTGGTGGCCCTGCGCAAGCCTGCCGCCGGCGCGCGCGGCGGGGCCGAGCCGGGACCGCTGAGCGATCTGTCCAAGCGCGAGGAAGACATTCTCAAGCTGGTGGCGCAGGGGAAGTCAAACCGCGAGGTCGGGCAGGCGCTGGAACTGCAGGAAAAGACCGTCAAGCATTACATGACGTCGATCCTGCAAAAGCTGCAGGTCAGGAACCGGGTCGAAGCCGCGATGTTGGCGCGCGAGCATCTCAAAGGCTGAGCGCGCAGAACGAAAGGTCAGGGCCATTGGTCCGAGACGATGGTCGCGGGCGCCGGACCAGAACGCCCGACAAGGGTCCGTGCCCCGGCGCGCGGCATCGGGGCACTCTGCCGTCAGGGGCAGACCACACCGATCCAAGGAGATCATCATGACGAAGACCATTCTGGCCATTCTGGCTGTGACCGCAACTGCGGCGTTGACCCTTCCGGCCAGCGCGAGCTTTGCGCCCATGGCTGCCGGCTTTCATGTCTGGGATATCGCGGGCGGCGCTGATCAGGTGGACAAGCGCAGCAAGCCCCGCGTGCCGGGCGGTTCGGGTTGCGACACGCCGCGCGACATCGCCGAGCATCCCGAGTGCCAGCCCTGACCTCGTTCTGAGCATGGCTTGACAGCAATCTGCCGGGCGGCGATGCCGCCCCGCATCATTTGCACGCCTTCTCCCTCGGCAGCACCGCTTGACATTGCCCGCCCCTTGCGCCAAATCAGCGCCCGAACGGGGCAGTAGCTCAGTTGGGAGAGCGTATCGTTCGCAATGATAAGGTCAGGGGTTCGATCCCCCTCTGCTCCACCAAAACCTGCGAAAACAAAGGCTTAGGCTAACGATTTTCAGGTGTGGCACAAAGGTGTGCCACACGATGAAACTGGCAGCCTACCTTTCCCGGTCCCGACCCTGGATTTTCTACTTCCGCTGGCCAACCCCAAACGACTCCCGAGTCGCGGCAGACGTTGCGGATTTCGTTGCGGACACGCTGCCCTAAGCAGGCCAGCGTTCTTGCACGCCACCTTGCATTATTTGGAGAAACCCTTCGCTTGCAGGTTGCCGGGAGCTCTGAGCTACCCCCCGAAAATCGGACAGTGACGGACGCTTACGCTCGAAGACGAGAACAGCCGGTTGAAGAAGATTGTGGCGGACCTGACGCTGGATCGGGAAATGCTGCAGGTGAAGCCGTTTGACAAATGATCCGGGGGATCATTTGTGGGCCGCAAGATCCGGCGAAAGCTCTGAAGCCTGGCCCTCTGCGCGAACTGGTTCGCGGGATGTGCAGCGATCGGGCAGTTTCGATCCGCACGGCTTGTGGGGCCATGAAGTTCGACTGCTCGACGTTCCACTACAAGTCCCGCCGCATGGATCAGGCTGCCGCCCTGAAGGCGGATCAAGGAAATCTGCGAAACGCGTGTCCGGCCGCCACAGCCTTTTGCCGCTGGCCGCCTTGCCCGATGGCGGCTGGCTGGCCGAGGCCTATGATTCAGGTGTGCCGCATGTTCTGGTCCGCATCCGCCCCGATGGCCAATGCCTGACGCTGGCCCAAGTTGTGTCAGAGCCGGGCCGCGCCTATGCAAAGGCAAAGGATTTTCACTGGACCGCCCCGGACGGGCTGGCCCTGCAATTCTGGCTCTATCGCCCGCAAGGCCGGCCGAAAGGGCTGATCGGCTTTATCCACGGCAGCCCGATTTGCATTCCGAAGACTGGGTGAACCCCAAGATCGGCTTCAGGGTGCAATCGGGATTTGCCGTGCTGGACCCGAATTATCGCGGCACTACCGGGTTCGGCCATGACCTGCGCGAGGCGGTGAAGGCGGACGGCTGGGGCGGGCGCGAACAGGCCGATATCCGCGCCGGGATCGAGACGGCCTTGGCCAGCGGCATCCCAGGCCCGGTCGCGGTTGCCGGTAATCCCCATGGCGGCTTTTCCGGCTGGTTCGCGATCACCCGGGCTGCCGATCTGGTGACGGCGGCCCTTCTGATGTGCGGCATGGACAAGTTGGACATCGACTATCACGCCACCGAAATGCCCTGGGGCCGCGCCTATTCGGAAGAGATGACGGGCGCCGCGCCCGAGGAATTTCCCGAACGCTATGCCAATGCCTCGCCCGGCAATTTCATCAAAAACAGCCGGGGACATGTGATGATCGTGCCTGGCTTGGCCGACAGCAATGTCGGGCCCGAAAACACCCACGTTACGGTGCGCGAGATGACCGCGGCCGGCCTCCCGCACGCGGTTCTGCTGTTCGCCGAGGCAGGCCTTGGCATATTTCGGCGATCCAATGTCGAGATCCATCTTGATCGCAGCCTTGGCTTCCTGACCAAGGCCTTTGCCAGTGGCATTCGGTGACGCACTGGGCCGGACGCGGATTGAAACCTGTGGGGCGCTGATAAAAGCGCCGGACGGGTGCTAGTCTGTGTGGAACACTTCCTCCATATTGGCCCACCATTCACCCGGTTTGCGCGTTTCAAGAGCGTGCTGCATAGGGTCGGTCAACGCCCACCACCGCTTCATATCCGCGCTGGCAGAGATGAGCAGATTGTCCTTGTCCACGTCCGTGCCGTCGTATTCCAGATAGGCGAACAGCAGGTTTTCCGGCTCTTTGAGAAAGATCGAGTAGTTGCGCATCCCCGCCTGGCGCAGCAGGATCAGGATTTCGGGCCAGACCGCGGCGTGCAGGCGTTTGTATTCCGGAATATCCCCGGCGTTCAGTCCGATCACCCGGCCGATGCGTTTCATCGGGGCGCCTCCTTCTAGCGTCCGGCTTTGGGAATGATGCGAAAATCCGGAAGCTCGCGCAGCACAAGTTCGGGGCCGGCGGGGGAATAGACGACGAAAAGCTGCATGGGGTCCTTGCCGGTGTTCAGGGTGGAATGGAACCGGCTTTCGGGGACAAACACCGTGCAGCCGGGACCGACGTCCTGGGTGATCGGATTGCCGTCCGGGTCCTCGACCATCTGCTGGCCGTGGCCAGAGATGACAAAGATGATCTCTTCGGCGCCGGGATGATTGTGGCGGCTGTGCCCTTGGCCCGGGGGCAGATCGACCACGCCGCCCGAGAACCGCGCGGCGCCGTTGGTTTCGGGCGCGACGGTCAGGGCCAGCTTGCCCCAGTCGAAGCCAAAGGCATCGACGTCCGTTGGATAGACAAAGTTATTTTCGGGCTTCGCGGTCATCATGTCCTCATTTTTCCGGTCGTCAGGGATTTGAAGGCCTGAACCTGCGCCTTGATCGCCATTTCCACCGGCAGACGCTCCATCGAGCTTGCGCCGTAGAACCCGTGGCAATAAGGGCTGCGGTCCAGCACAAAACGCGCGTCCTGGGGCATCGAGATCGGGCCGCCGTGGCACAGCACCAGGATATCCGGTCGCAACATCCGCGCGGCTTCGGCAATCGCCTCGATTTCCGTCACACATTCGTCCAGCGACTTGGCAGCCTGCGCGCCAATGTCGCCCCCGGTCGTCACCCCCATATGCGCCACGATCAGATCGGCGCCGGCCCGCGTCATTGCGCGCGCTTCCTCGGGGTTGAAGACATAGGGTGTGGTCAGCAGGTCCATCGCATGTGCAGCGGCAATCATGTCAACCTCCAGCCCGTAACCAAGCCCGGTTTCTTCAAAGCTTTGGCGCATCCGGCCATCGAACAACCCGATGGTGGGAAAGTTCTGCACACCGGAAAATCCCAGGTGTTTCAGGTGCCCAAGAAACTGCGGAAGCAGAAGAAAGGGATCGGTGGCGTTGACGCCTGCCAGAACGGGCGTATGCCGCACCACCGGCAGAACCTCGCGCGCCATGTCCACCACGATGTCATTGGCATTGCCGAAGGCCAGAAGTCCGGCCGCAGAGCCTTGCCCGGCCATGCGGTAGCGTCCGGAATTGTAGATCACGATCAGGTCGATGCCGCCGGCCTCTTCCGATTTGGCGGAAATCCCGGTGCCCGCCCCGCCGCCGATGATCGGGCGGCCTTCGCGGCGCATCGCGTGGAACTTTTCAAGCAGGATGGAGCGGGGAATGGCGGGCATGAGGCACCTTAGGATGTGAGCGCGCGCCAGGCCGAAACGGCGGCGTCGGCAAAAGCGGGGTCATTGATATGAAGCGGCAGCCGCGTCAAGCGCCGGGTCGCGGTTCGGTGCAAGCCCGCCTCCAGAGCGTCAAACAGGGCTGCGTCGGCCCGGGGGTCGAAGAATGGCCCCCCGGCAATGTCGAGTGCGGAAAGGCCAAGTTCGGGAAGCAGGGCATGGACCGGGCCCGCGCACAGGTTCAGCTTGTGCGCGATCCAGCGGCCGATGGCGGCACATTCCTCGGGGGTGGTGCGCATCAGGGTGACATGGGCGTTGTGATGATAGAACAGGCGGCCCTGATACCGGGCCGGGACCGTTTCGGGTGCCCAGAAGTTGACCATGTCGCAGGCCCCGACCGAGCCGAGCCAGGGCACGCCGGTGCGCGCGATGCAGTCCAACCGGTCCGGCCCGGCCGGCAGGACGCCGCCGCACAGAAGGTCGGCGATCTCGGTCGTGGTGATGTCAAGCACTCCGGTCAGAAGGCCGCTGTCCACCAGCGCTTCCATGCTGCGCCCGCCTGTGCCGGTGGCGTGAAAAACCAGACCCTCGACCGAGGGGCCAAGCCGTTCAAGGATTTGTGTCACGGCTGGCGTGGTCACGCCGAACATCATCAGACCGATGGCCGGCAGGTCTGACGGCGGCGTCGGCGGGACTGCGGCCATGGCGGTGATCGCGGCGGCGGCGCGTTCCAGGATCACCCGGCTGATGCGGTTCAACCCGGCCAGATCGGTGATGGACGGCATCATCACGATATCGCTGACCCCGACATAAGGCGCGGTATCGCCCGAGGCGAGGGTCGAGACCATCAGCTTCGGCAACCCGATCGGCAAGGCGCGCATCCCTGCGGTGACAATCGCGGTGCCGCCGCTGCCGCCGATCCCGATCACCGCCGCCACATCCTTGCGCGCGGCCAGAAAGCGGGTGAACGCCTCGGCCATGGCGCTGACTGCCGCGCCGCGATCGGTCAGGGCCAGCAGGCCCGGGGTGCCAAAGTCGGCCACGTCACTGGCCGAAATGTCGGGGACGATGCCGGGGCTGCGAATCCCCACGTCCACCACGACCGGATTTCCGCCCTGCGCGCGAATCGCCCCGGCAAGAAAGCGCAGCTCTGCGCCCTTGGTATCGGCCGTCCCAACCACATAGATCCGTTGCATTTTGCCAGACTTTCCCGTGGTGCGGGGGGGCCGGTCCCGCCGGGTTCCGCGCCCTCAGTTTCGGCATTATGAGCCTGTGCAAGCCCGTTGAAAAGAAATTTGAGATGTGCGTATTATTCTGGCATGATCGTATCACTCGACAAGGTTGACGCGAAACCCGCGGCCCTGACCGGCGCCAGCGCCCGGACGCGCGATCTGATGGTGCGTACGGCAGTTGATCTGATGCAGCGCGGCAAGACCCCGTCGGTCAGCGATGCGGCCGAGGCGGCGGGCGTGTCGCGCGCCACGGCCTACCGCTATTTCCCGACCCAGTCCGCGTTGATCGAAGCGGTGGTTGACCATGCGCTTGGGCCGATTCTGCAATGGGACAGCGCGTCCAGAAACGCCGAGGCGCGGGTGGCCGACCTGCTCGAATCCTCGAACAACCGGATCATCGAGTTCGAGGCAACGTTCAAGGCCGCCCTTGGCTTGTCGCTGGAGCAATGGGCGCAGGCACGGTCGAACCTTGCGCCTTCGGGGCCGCAATTCCGGCGTGGCCACCGGATTGATCTGTTGGAAAAGGCGCTGGCCCCGCTGCGCGGCACCTTGTCCGAGGCGCAGTTTGGCAAGCTGGCCATGGCTCTGTCCCTGACCTTCGGGCTGGAGGTCATTCTGGTGCTGCGGGACATCTGGAAGGTGGATGTGGACGAAATGCAGGATGTTGCAACCTGGGCGGCGCGCTCTTTGGTGCGTGCCGCTTTGGCGGAGGCGGACCAGGCCGGGGCAGACCAGGCCGGGGCGATCCGGCAAAGCGCTGACTCAGGTCCCGGTCAGAAATGAACATGAATTGGCGCATGAATTGGTTCGGCCAAAGGACAGGAAGGTAGCGATCCGGTTCCACCTGCCCTTCCCGCCGCATGCGGGGCTGCAGAGCGTTGACAAGACCTCGATCGACACGGCCAGAAATGCGTTTGCCCGTCGCTGGCCGCGTTGAAAACACCCCGGAAAATGGGGGAACCGGGCTCATGAAGCCCAAAAGACTCAATGCAAACGGTGCATAGGGAGGAAGAAATGCGCTCAACGACCAAAGGCCTTCTGGCCGGTATTGGCTTCTTGCTGTGGTCCGGCACATCGGCCATGGCACAGGAACTGACGATCTTCTGGGCGGAATGGGACCCGGCGAACTATCTGCAAGAACTGGTGAACCAGTATGAGGCCGAGACCGGGGTCAAGGTCACGGTCGAAACCACGCCCTGGTCCGATTTCCAGACCAAGGCCTTCACCGAATTCAATGCCCAGGGCTCTGCCTATGACCTGATCGTCGGCGACAGCCAGTGGCTGGGGGCGGCGTCCGAGGCGGGCCATTACGTGGACCTG
>JANLQT010000137.1:0-15899 GCA_031368035.1 Rhodobacterales bacterium
TGCCGCTTTCGTTCAGCGTGGATCAGGATCGGGTTGCGCGCATAGCTGTCAGGACAAATGATATCCAAGTCAGACAGTTGCAGGTTGGGGCCAGACTTTCGTGTATTGGAGCGGTGCCAGAGAAGGTTCGACGGCAGTCCCTTTCCCTCCGCCAATCAGCCCTGTCTTTCGCCAGCTCTGTCTTTCCCCATCTTGGCGACACGGGCATTGGGTTTTCTGGTGCAACCGGAACTGGGTGGACAGCCTCACAGAATTCTGAACGGCGGTTTGCAGTACAAGGTTGGGGCCGGCGGCCTTGATCGGGGTGCATGTGGAGACCAAGGCCGAGGGGGACCTTTTGGGGGGCGCTTCTGGAAGGCGGCGCGCCCGGCGGTTGCGGCTGGCTTGGGGGGACCGGATCGGGGTTGGTTGGCAGATCATCCCGCGCGCGCTGGCCCGGCTGAAGGCTACCGGAGATGAAAGGGTGGTGCAGCGGGTGATGACGGCGATGATGGCAATGGTCAAATTGGACGGTCCGGCGCTGAAAGCGGCGGCGCGGGGTTGGGGGTGTGAAATGCGCCGGATTTCACGTGTGAAATAACCTGCAACACATTGATATCAAGTTGAATTACAAATTCCGTTAACTTGGCGGTAAGTTTTGTCAGCGTGAATTTCACACTCGGCCAGAGCATGATGCGCATTCGGAGAGCGCGCCGCACTTGGCCGCCGTGGCGCGACGGAGTGCGCGAAAACTCCCTATCGGAGCCTTTGAAGGCTCCGTGCCGATTTCTTCGAAGACAACGGTTTGGCGCGGACCATCGTCGTGGCGCGCCCCTGTTTTGTCGCCTGCCTTTCAGTAAAACCGGAGTCCACTTTTGTCGGGCAGGCTTTAGAGTATGACGACTTTTGACAGGTTGGCGGGGGCGTCCGGGTTCTGTCCGCGCCGCATCGCGGTGGCAAAGGCGAACAGGTGCACTGGCAGCATGAGCGCCGCGGCGGCGGCTTCGCTTGAGAAGATCTCTTTGGGGGCGATCGCCAGATTTGCGATCTCTGCATAGGCCGGGGCATCCGGTCCGATCACGAGGAGTGTCGCGCCGAGGGCACGAATGTCGCGGGCCAGCGCCAGACCCTGGGCGCGGTCCGAGAGGCTGAACAGGGTCACGACGGTGTTGGCGTCGGCGCAAGCCTTGGGGCCGTGGCGATAGTCCAGTGAGTAATAGGCCTCGCTGGTGGCCACCGCCATTTCCTGAATCTTCAGCGCGGCTTCAAGGGTCAGGGGGTGCTGCGATCCGCTGCCCAGAAACACGAAGCGGTCATAGGCGCGCGTGCCTGCCAACTGGCGCAGGGCGGGGGCCTTGGCAAGCATCGCGCGGCCGGCCTCGGGCAGGGCCATCAGCGCCGCGCGGTCTTGCGCGGACCCGAACAGCCATTGTGCCGCGATCAGCATCGAGGTGAACGAGCGCAGCATGACCAGCCCGTCCTCGTGCCCTTCGGAAATCAGCAGGCCGTGGTCGGCCTGTTTCAGAAGATCGGATCCGGCCGTGCAACTGACGCCCAGAAGATCGAAGCCGGCCTGTTTCAGAATGTGATTGGCCAGGATCAATTCGCTGGATCGGCCCGAGCGGCTGAACCCGATCGCCAATCGCCGCCCGGTGCCGGGACGTGATTGGAACGGGTCCAGCATGACCTCGCAGGAGGCCACCGCGCGCGCGTTCCAGCCCCGGCGGCGCATCCAGTCCGCGACCGCAAGCGCGAGGTAATACGAGGTTCCCGACCCCAGCAGCAGAAATTCGTCATAGGCCGACGGATCGACCGGCAAGGTCAACGCACCGCTTTGCAGGCGTTGGATCAGCGCCGTCCAGGCGTCTGGCTGGCTGTTCAGTTCGGCCCAGGTGATCTCGCCGGTCATATCTCGGTTCCCTTCGGGCGATGGTGCGGCGTGTTGACGGCATTGGGCGGCACCTTGCCGGCCAGCCCGGCCAGCGCATTGCGCACCGCAGTGACGGCGGCATCCGATTTGGCATTGTGGGTCAGCCCGGCCTGATGCGGCGTCAGGATGACATTGTCCAGAGCGAACAGCGGGCTTTCGGTCAGCGGTTCATGCTCGAACACATCCAGCGCCGCGCCGGCGATCCGGCCTGCCGCCAGCGCCTTGGCCAGAGCCACTTCGTCCACCAATTCGCCCCGCGCGATGTTGACGAGATACGCATGGGGCTGCATCAGCGCGATCTGTGCCGCGCCGACGATGTGACGGGTGGAGGGGTTCAGGGAGGCGAACACATTCACCACGTCGGACTGTGCCATGACCTGATCCAGTGGCAGATAGCTGATGCCCAGGTCTGCCGCGAGCACCGGGTCGGGCGTGCGGGTGTGGCAGATCAGCTTCATGCCAAACGCCTTGGCCCGCCGTGCCGCGGCCTGGCCGATCTGGCCCAGCCCGATCATGCCATAGCTCGCGCCCCAGATGTCCATCGAGCCTTGCGTGTCCGCTGCCCAGCGCCCCGCCCGGATGGCAATATCGCCCCGGCGAATCTGCCGCACCAGCGCCAGCATCAGGCCGATGGAGAACTCGGCGCATTGCTCGGCGTTCACGCCCTTGACGTTGGTCACGGTGATGCCGCGCGCGCTGGCGGCCGCCAGATCGACATTGTCGGTGCCCGAGGTGTGCAGCGCGATCACCTGTGCCTGCGGCACGAGGTCCAGCATTTCGGCACCGATCCCCATGATCCGGCCCATGACGATGGCGTCCGCCGCCGCCAGATCGGCCAGCCCTTCCCGCTTGATCTGGTCAAAGGGGATCAGCTCGTTCAGCCAGGTGACCGTATGGCCCGACGCTTCAAGCGCCGCCACCGCTTTGGGCAGGGTGTGCAAACTGTCGGAAATCACCAGGATCCGGCTGCGGGTCATGGTCAGTTCCGATCTGCGCGACGGCCGTCGTCGGCAAAGAAATGCGCCTGAGACAGATCCGGCGTCAGCCAGACCAGCTGTCCGGCGGCCAGGTCCAGCCGCGCCTTGGTCACCAGGGTCAGTCGCCGATCCTCGCGCGTCAGGAACAGCATGGTCTCGCTGCCCGTCGCCTCATAGGACAGGACGCTGGCGGAAAACGCGCCGCTTTGCGGGGACAGGTTGGCTGTCATATGGTCGGGGCGCAGGCCCAGGGTCATTGTTGGCGTCACCCGCAGACCCTGGGGCAGGGGCACCGCGTAATCGGTAAACAGCCGCAGCGCCCCGGCCTGAACCGGACCCTGAAGCAGGTTCATCGACGGTGAGCCGATGAAGGTCGCCACGAACGTATTGGCCGGGCGGTCATAAAGTTCCAGCGGGGTTCCGACCTGTTCGACCTCGCCGCCGCGCAGGACCACGATCTTGTCGGCCATGGTCATCGCTTCGATCTGGTCATGCGTGACATAAATCGTGGTGACGCCCAGCCGCTTTTGCAGATCGCGGATTTCGGAGCGCATCTGCACCCGCAGTTTGGCGTCAAGGTTCGACAAGGGTTCGTCAAACAGGAACACTTTGGGATTGCGCACGATGGCGCGGCCGGTGGCCACCCGCTGGCGCTGGCCGCCCGAAAGTTCCTTGGGATAGCGGTGCAGATAGTCAGTCAGGCCAAGCGTTTCGGCTGTCTTGTGCACGACGCGCCGAATCTCGTCTTTCGGCAATCCCGCCAGCTTCAGCGAGTAGCCCATGTTCTTTTCCACGGTGAAATGCGGGTAAAGCGCATAGTTCTGGAACACCATCGCGATGTCGCGGTCTTTCGGTGCGTCATGGGTGATCACCTCCCCATCGACCAACACATCGCCGCTGGTCACCTCTTCCAGCCCGGCAACCATGCGCAGAAGCGTGGATTTTCCGCAGCCGGACGGCCCGACCAGCACGACGAACTCGCCATCGGCAATGTCCAGCGTCACGCCTTTGATGACATCGGTCGCCCCGAAGGATTTCCGCAAAGCGCGCAGCGCCACCGAGCCCATTGACGTGTCCCCCCCCCCGATTGCGCCAGCGCAGGCTGACGGGGATATGCCCTTCGTCCGCGCAATTGAAACCTAGTCGAGAAAGTGAGCAAAAGCGAGCAAAGAAATGTTGGCTTTTGCATTTTTCGTGTTACGCTTTTTGAAATCCACCAAAAAGAACCGGGCTAGAATCGCCCTCCAACCCCTGGGAGATACCAATGTCGATCCTAAAGTTGACTGGCCCGCTGAGCATTGCCTTTGCCCTCAGCACGGCGCTGACGCCCATCGCCTGGGCGCAGGATACCAAGACCATCAAGATCGCGACGCACTATAACGAAGAGCAGATGGCGCCGCTGACCGCCTGTTTCCGCGATTACGAGGCCAAGAACCCGGGCATCAAGATCGAGTTTCAGCAGGCCGACTATGGCGATTTTCTGCAGACGATCCTGACCAGCCGCGTTGGCGGCACCTCGCCCGACATCTACAACATCTATTCGATCTGGGCGCCGCAACTGGCGTCTGCGGGCACGCTGGCCACCCCGCCGGCCGAGGTTCAGGACTGGATCAAGGCATCCTATGGCGCGGGCACCGTGGGCGCGGCCACCATCGGCGGCACGCTTTGGGGTATTCCGACCGAACTGTCGGTTTACGAGTTGATCTACAACAAGAAAATGCTGGCCGCAGCTGGCTTTGACGCCCCGCCGAAGACCTGGGACGCCTTGCATGACATGGCGGCCAAGATCAGCAAGAAGAACGATCAGGGGGTGATCGAACAGGCGGGCTATGTCTATGGCCCCAGCGTGTCGAACGCCGTGCATGTGTTCTACAGCCAGATGTTCGCCGCCGGTGTGGCGCCCTATTCCGATGACTTCAAGAAGACCAATTTCACCTCGCCGCAAGCGATCAAGATCCTGGAACGGCAGGCGAAGCTGTTCTCGGAAGGCATCACGTCAACCACCAACGTCGTTGACGACATTTCGGGCGGCAAGGCGGCGATGGCGATCATGGCGAACTGGAACAAGTACGATTTCCAAAGCGCCTTCGGGGCAGAATTCGACAACACCATCGGTGTGGCGCCCATTCCCAATGATGGCGAAGCGGCGGGCACCATGCTGTATTCCTTCCTTTGGGCTGTCGACAGCACGTCCAAGGTGCAGCAGGAAAGCTGGGACCTGCTGAAGTGGCTGAACACCGCCCAGGACGGCAAACCTTTGTCCTGCACCGGTGACATGCTGAACAAGCTTGGCGCATTTTCCGGCAACCTGGCCGACCTTGCCGCGATGGACGTGAAGGACAATTTCAGCCTGCCCTTCGTCGAGGCGATCTCTAGCGGTGCCGCGAAAAGCCAGCCGAACATCTGGCAGGCGGATGAGAACGAGCGCATCTTGCGCGGCTATATCGAGCAGGTCTGGGCCGGCACGATGACCGCCGCCGATGCGATGGCCGCCGCCGATGCCGAGGTTACCGCCGTTCTTGCCGAACAGCCGTGACGTGATAGCAAAGGCCAAGGGCCGGGGATCATTGCGAAAGGGGCGATCGGCATGACCAATATTGCCCCCGAGGCGGGTCTTCGGCCCCGGCGCCGCCCACGCTGGACGGCGCTGGACTGGCTGGGGTCCAAGCGCGTCGCGCCCTGGATATTCCTGTCCCCCACGCTGGTCTTTGCGGTGATCTTTTTCATCCTGCCGCTGATCTTTGCGGTCTATATCTCGTTCACGAAATGGGACGGGCTGTCGCCGCCGCGCTGGGTTGGCTTGCAGAATTTCTCTTACGTCCTGACGGTGGACCCGGTGTTCTGGAAAACCGTCTGGAACACGCTTTACTTCGCCACCGCGTCCATCGTGGTGGGCGTGCCCTTGGCCGTGGTGCTGGCCTATGCCTTTACCCGGTCGCGTGGCCAGGTGTTCTGGCGATCGGTCTACTGGTTGCCGATGGTCACCAATGTCGTCGCCGTCGCCTATATCTGGCGCTTTGTGCTGGACGACCGCTATGGCCTGTTGAACCGCACCCTTGGGCTGCTGGGTCTTGGCGCGCCGCGCTGGCTGAACGATCCGGCCATCGCGATGACTTCGGTGGCGATGATCTTCATCTGGATGCAACTGGGCCAGAACATGCTGCTGTTTTCCGCCGGTCTGGCCAATATCGACGAGACCTATTATGAGGCCGCGCGGCTGGACGGCGCCAATGAGGCGCAGGTGTTCGTGCAGATCACCCTGCCGCTGCTGATGCCCACGACGCTGTTCGTGCTGATCACCAATTTCATCGGGGGCCTGAGTTATTTTGCGCTGAACCTGGTTTTGACCGACGGCAATGGCGGGCCGATGCGGTCCACCACCGTCACCGGGCTTTACATGTACCAGACCGCGTTCAACGATTTGCGCATAGGCCGGGCTTCGGCGATGGCCTATATCCTGTTCGCGGTCATCCTGGTCATCACCCTTGTTCAGCTGCGCGTGTTCCGTCGCGGCGGGGTAGAGGCGCACTGATGGCCGACGTGCGCAGCAAAAATCCCTGGTCCATCCTTGGCACGGTGCTGAAATACGCGCTGCTGGTCATTGGCGCTGTGCTGATGCTGGCACCCTTCGCCGACATGTTCCTTGGCGCCCTTCGCACCCCGGCCGAGCGTCTGGCGGTGCCGCCGCCCTATTGGCCAAGCGATCCGCAATGGGGCAATTACCTGCGGGTCTTCTCCGAATTGCCGATGGGGCGATGGATCTTCAACAGCGTGGCGCAGACCACGATCATCACCGTGCTGCAACTGCTGACCTCGGCCATGGCCGGCTTTGCGCTGGCCAAGTACCGCTTTCCCGGCCGCGATTTCCTGTTCCGCGCCATCCTTGGCGCGCAGATGTTCCCGTTCTTCCTGTTCCTGATCCCGGTGTTCTTCATCCTGCGCTATTTCCCGTTGTTCGGTGGCAATGACTTTCTGGGGCAGGGCGGCACCGGGTTCCTCAACACCTGGTCGGCCATCATCCTGCCCTTCGCCGTCACTTGGTATGGCATTTTCCTGATGCGGCAGTTCTTCATCTCGCTGCCAGAGGAACTGATGGAGGCCGCCCGACTGGACGGCGCCAACGAGTTTCGCATCTTCTTCCAGATCGCCCTGCCTTTGTCGGCGCCGGGCCTTGCGACGCTGGGCATCTTCGTCTTTGTCTATCAATGGAACGAGGTGATCTGGACGATGACCGTCACCCGCACCGCGCCGGAGTTGCAGACCATCCCGGTCGGCATCTACCTGCTGCGCGGCGCTTTCATCGACCAGAGCACGCTGTCGCTGCAACAGGCGGCGCTGGCGGTGTCCATCGTGCCGGTGATCGTGACCTTCCTGCTGCTGCAACGTTTTTACGTCCGCGGCCTGACCGCCGGGGCCATCAAGGGTTAAACCATGCTGATCGACGACGCCTATCTGGACGCGTTCGAGGCCGACATGGTCCGCCTGTCGCGCCGCACCTATGCCGAGGTCGGCGTGCCGATGTATCTGGTGCCCGAGGATCTGACCGGGACCCATCCGGTCCCCCCGCCCGATCCCGAAGGCGAGGCATTGGCGCGCGCGTTCGAGGCTGTCGTGGCGGCGCTGGCCGTCCGCAACGGCCCGCTGTCCAGCACCGATCTGGCGCAGGTGCTGGAGGTTCTGGCCGACCGGCATTTCCTGGACGTGCCGTTCTCGTCCCTGTCGGTGGGGCCGACGTCATGATCCTGCTGCCCCGCACCGCCACCGAAACCGCCGCCGAACTGGCGCGCGGCCTGCGTAATGGCCGCGCGTTCCGGCTGATCAACTTTCACGCCACACCCTTCAGCCGGCGGGAAGAATACCGTGCCCAGATTGCTGCCTGTGCGGGGCGCTATTCCAGTCTGTCGGCGGAAGGGCTGCACAGCGTCATGTCGGGCCGTCCCATGCCGGACAAGCCGATGCTGGTGCCGGTCCTGTTCGAGGGCTTCCGCGACAACCATGACGTGATTCTGCCGATTTTGGAGGAGTTCGGCTTCAAGGGCTGGTTTTTCGTGCCGTCGCATTTCCTGAATGTGGCTCCCCGCCGCCAGCGCATCTTCGCGGCGCGGCACCATCTGTATTACGGGCCCGACGAATACCCCGGCCAGCGCATCGCGCTGAACTGGGCCGAGTTGCGCGCGGCCCATGCCCGGGGCCATCTGGTTGCCTGCCATTCGCGCAACCACACCGCGTTGTCCCCCGATACGCCAGACGATGTGTTGCACGACGAAATCGTGGTCGCAAAGGAAGAGCTGGAGCAGGGCCTTGGCGCCCCGGTGGACACGTTTTGCTACCTTTACGGGGCGGAATACGGGCTGAACCCGCGTGCCGATGCCCTGCTGATCGAAGCGGGCTTCCGGTATCTGTTCTCCAACTTCCGCCTGCAGAAATTGCAGTGACCGCGCCGTCGCTGCGGGTGGTGAACTACCATCTGACCCCCGCCGCGCGGGCGGGGACCCTGGACCGGGAACTGGCCGCGTTGGCGGGCCGTTTTGCCCCGGTGCGCGAGGACGATCTGGCCGAATACCTGACCACCCGCCGCTGGCCGATGCGCCGCCCCGGCGTGCTGCCGGTGTTCTACAACGGCTATCGCAACAATTTCGACGTGGCCCGCCCATTGCTGGAACGGCATGGGCTGGTGGGCTGGTTCATGGCGGTGACCGGCTTCAGCGGTTGCGAGGTTTCCGGGCAGGCGCGCTTTGCCGCCGATCACCATCTGACGACCTTGCCCGGCGAGTATCCGGACGGCCGGCTTGCCTTGTCCTGGGACGAACTGCGCGTGCTGGATACCCGTCACGTCGTGGCCAGCCACACCCGCAGCCACACCCGCGCCTCGGCGAGTGATGCGGGGCTTCTGGAGGATGAGATCGTCGGGGCGCAGCGGGATTTCATCGACAACCTCGGCCATCCGGTGCGCAGTTGCGCCTGGCTTCTGGGCGGGCGCTGCGGCGACAACCCTCGCGCCGACGCAGCACTGGCACGGGCGGGGCACGAGTTTCTGTTTTCGAACTTTGCGGTCCAGCGGCTGCCGGTTGGACCTAGGCGCTGAGGATCAGCAACTCTGACGCCTCGCTTGCCGTCAGCGCCGTGGCTTCGCCCTCGTTCAGGGCAAGGGTTTGCCCCGCCTGCAGAACACCCGCGTCACAGTGCATTTTGCCCCGGATCAGATGCACCAGCGTCTCTCTGCCGCCCGCGTCGAGACTGCCGCCCGGGGTCAGGTTGATTTGACAGAAGCGCAACTGCTCGGCCAATCTTTCGCTGTCTTGCCCCGTAAGCGCCTGCCCCGTAAGCGCCTGTACCGTCAGCGCCTGCACCGGCACAAGGCCCGCCGCCTTGGCCCGGGCATAGGCGACGAGAACCGGGCCAAGGGGCGTCAGCGTATAGGCGTGATGCGGCGTCATGTAGAGCGCGCGCAGGGGGCCTTCGGCTGCCAGTTGCCCCAGGAACGGATGTGCGCCCAAGATTTGCATCTTGAACGCGCCGGCCAGGGCCATGATGAAAACCTCGTCCACTTCGCTTTCGCCGTGGATCGCCGGGCCGGTCTGGAACCGATAGATCCGCAGCGATTTCAGCCATTTGAAGCCGGTGATCCGTTGGTCAATGTCCACCGGGCGCGGGCAAGGGCCCACGCCGGGCAGGTCGATCATGCGGGTGTCGTCGGCGTCGATGATCTGCATGGCGTCAGGCGAACTGCGGCAGGAAGGCGCGGTGGCCTTCGATCAATTCCTCGGCCAGCACCCGGGCCAGATCGGGCGTGCCAACGGTGCCGTCGGCCAACAGCGCCTCGATCATCAAGGCGCGCGAGCCTGTGACAGCGGCATCGACGGTGATCTCTACCGCCTCGATCTTGGCGTTCAACTTGGCCACCAGCGCCAAGGGCAGGGGGTCGGATTGCAGGGCCGCAAAGCCGCCGCCCAGTGCCGCGGCGTTGCATTCCACCACCGCGCCCAGTGGCAGAAACGACGCCTGGCCCTGGTTCGGCAGGTTCACCGAGAACACACCGCGCCGGTCGTACATCAGCGAATGCATGATCTGAAGCAGCTGCTCGCTCTCGCCGGGGACGTTTTCGTAATAGGCGGGCGGCAGCGGGTCTGGCGATCTGGCGATGGCCAGCATCTCGTCAAACCAAGTGTCGCCCAGAGCAATCCGGGCGTCGATGGGGAAGGCATCGCGGCCGAGAACGTGCCCGCAATAGGCGCCGCCGGGGAAGCGTTCGGGGTAGAATTCCACCGCATGTCGGTCCATCGCGCAGGGAAACACCCCATAGTGCCGGAAGAGTCCCCAGGAAAACGGATCGTCGGCAAAGCGCGGCGGGCGGCCTTGCACCACATTGTCCCAGTGATCTTTGGCCGCCAGTTCCGCGTCCAGCCCCGGCGCCTGATCGGCCAGCCGCGCTTGCAGCAAGGGCACCGCATCGGCACCGTCCAGCCGCAACCGGGTGAGGAACGTCAGGTGGTTCAGGCCGATGCCGTAAGAGCTGATCCGTTCGCCCTCGACCCCCAGGAACTTTGCAATCTGCCCTTCGACGTGATGCACCCCGTGGCACAGGCCCACCACCGGCACCCCGGTTTCGCGCCGGATCGCCCGGCAGATTGCCGTCATCGGGTTGGAATAGTTGAAGAAATGCGCGTCCGGGCACAGGTCGGCCACATCGCGCGCAATGGCCAGCATCTGCGGGATCATGCGCATCGCGCGCGAAATGCCCCCCGGCATGGCGGTGTCGCCGACCGGCTGGAAAATGCCGTGCCGGCGCGGAATCTCGATGTCGCGCTGCCAGCCCTTGCGCCCGCCGACCGCAATGGTGGTCACGACGAAATCGGCCCCCTTCAGCACTGTGCGGCGGTCGGTCGTCGCGGTCACCTGGATAGCAGCGCCCTTGGCCAGCAGCATCTTGGCCACCAGCTTGTCCACCGCGTCCAGCGTCACCGGGTCGATATCGACCAGCGCCAGTTCCCACAGATGCGCCTCGCCGGCCAGAATGATGTCGGCCACCAGCCGCTGGGTGAAAACCGTGCTTCCCGCCCCGATCAAAACCAGCTTCAATGCGGCCATGGGATAAACCTTTCGCGCGGCGGTGCCGCCCTGATGCAGCCGAAAGAATAGGTCGAACCGATCAAAAGTCTATACAAAACTGATTGCTTTTGCGCGCTCATTGCGGAACATGGGGACTTGATCCGACGGGGGACGAGGGGCTGACATGATCCGCGCCGAACGACATGAACGGATTCTTTCGGAACTGGCCCGCCGGGGCACAGTCAGCGCCCAGGACCTTTCGACCCTGCTGGATGCCTCGCTGGCCACTGTCCGCCGCGACATTGCCGAACTTGACAGTCGCAAGGCCGTCACCCGCACCCATGGCGGCGCCTCGCTGCCGCAGCGGCACGAGGAATTGCCCTTTGACGCCAAGGTCATGACCTTTCTGCCTGAAAAGCGCCGGATCGGCGCGCAGGTGGGGTTCATGATCGAGCCGGGCAGCATGATCGGTCTGGGCGGCGGCACCACGGTGATGCAGATCCTGCCTGCCATCAGGCGGATGCGGCTGAAACTGGTCACGACGGCGGTCAATGTCGCGCTGGATCTGCGCGACGCCCAGGACGTCGAGGTCACGCTGACCGGCGGCACGTTCCGCCCGCGCACCGCAGAAATGGTCGGCCATGTCGCCGAGCGCACGCTGCGGGACATCAACATCGATGTTGCGGTGATCGGGGTCGATGGCATCGACGCGGTCGCGGGCCTTACCACCTATGATTCCTCGGAAGCCTATGTGAACCGTGTGATGCTGGAACAGGCGCGCGAGGTCTGGATCGCCGCCGACCATTCCAAGTTCGGCCGCATTCTGCCCGCGCTGATCTGCCCGTCCCGCCAAGCCCTGCGCATCATCACCGACACCGGCGCCACCGCCGAAATGATTGCCCCGCTGACCGCCCTGGGGATCGAGGTGCTGCGGGTTTGACCGTTACCGCCCGCCACTGACCGGCAGGATCGCCCCCGTCACATAGCTGGCCTGATCCGACAGCAGCCAGACCACCGCCTCGGCCACTTCAGCCGCCGTGCCTACCCGCCCCATCGGGACGCTGCCCAGCAAGCGGCTCGCCCGGTTGGGATCGCCGCTGGCGGCCTGCATTTCGGTGTCGATCAGCCCCGGGCGCACCGCGTTCACCCGGATGCCCCGGCCCGCGACCTCTTTTGCCAAGCCGATCGTCATCGATTCTACCGCGCCTTTCGAGGCGGCATAATCGACGAACTCCAGCGGCCCGCCCAATTGGGCCGCCATGGACGATAGGTTGACTATGGCGCCGCCCTGACCGCCCCGCAGCATCCGCCGCACCGCCTCACGCGCGGCCAGAAAACTGCCCGTGACATTGACGGCAAAGACCCGCTCCCAACGGGCCTGATCCATTTCGGCCAAAGGCATCGCAGTTTCTAGAATGCCGGCGTTGTTGACCAGCCCGCTGACCGGGCCAAAGGCCGCTTCGGCGGCGTCAAACAGCGACAGCACATCGGCCTCTGCCGCGACATCCCCCGGCACGGCCAGGGCCCGCCCGCCCATGGCATGGATGGCCGCCACCACCCGGTCTGCCGCCCCGGCCGAGGTCTTGTAGTTCACGACGACCGTCCAGCCATCTTCTGCCGCCCGCAGCGCGCAGGCCGCGCCAATCCCGCGCGAGGCCCCTGTGACCACCAGCACCTTGTTCATCGCAATACCCTTTCCACCACGCCGCTGATCAGCCCCGGCAACACACCCCACGCATAGTCCACGTGCAGGCGTTCCAACGGCGTGTGATAATCCCGTCCCCAGGGCCCGATGTTCACCGTGGGGACCTGCGCCAGCGCGCCCCCGGTCGGCCAGCGGATCGCGGTGCCCCAAAGCGGCGTATTGGCCGCCACGGTGTCCAGGGCCGATTCCGCAGCCTCGCCGAAAAAGCTGATGTCGGAAATGCCTGCGAAATATTCGGTCACGGCGACGGAGCCCGCTTCGGCTGCGACCTCGCGCACCGCCTGTTCCAGCCGGAGCGCCGCTGGCGAGTCGGAAAGGTGGGTTGCCAGATACGGGATCGAGCCAAAGCCCACCACCACCGCAGGGCCCGGCAAGCCGCTTTCCTGCCAGACCAGCGCCGTGGCGCGCCCGCATCTTTCGGGCAAGGACAACGGCGTTTGGGACAGGGCGGCGGACAGCGCCGCCAGTTTGGCGTCGATGTCGCCCCGAGCCCGCGCCGAAGCCAGCACGGCGTCAAAGCGGGCGACCTGGACCATTGGCAGAGTGGTTCCGCCGGGCAGACGGTGGCGACGGGCGCGGCTGAGAAGGTCGCCCATGCAGTCATCAACGGCCGCGCGGCACAGCCCTTCAAAAGCCGTCAGAATCTGCTCGGGGCTGCGCCGGTGAAACAGCACGTTCCAGGCCGCAAAGCCTGTGGCAGGGGTCGTGACGTCATACCCCGCCTTGCCGTCCTTCATCGACAGCAGGCTTGGCGGCGTTCCGGGCTGGCCCGCCGTGTCGTCGGTCAATTCCTCTGCCCATTCCACCCGGGCGCAGATTGCTGCCAGCAGAACCGCCGCATTGACGCCGTTGTAGGGAAAACCGCTGTGCGTCGGCACGCCCGCGACGAACGCCGTGGGCAGGACCTTGCCCACCGTGCCCAGCGCAATCGCCCGCCCCGCGCTGCCGTCGCCCGTATCGGCAATGGCATCCAGGTTGATCGCCGCGACCATCTTCAGCCCGCGCGCCGCCGCGATCCTGTTCAGCGCCGCCGCCGCTGCCCGTGCCCCGGCCGAGGTTGCCTCTTCATCCGGCACCGCCAGGAACAGCAGATTGCCCGTCGCGCCTGGTCGTGCGGCAAAATCCTCGGCCACCGCAAGGCCCGCCGCCAATCCCGCCTTCATGTCCAAAAGCCCGCGTCCGGGCAGGAAGGCGCCACTTGCCAGATCGGCCCGCGCCAGCCGATCGGCGGGGCTTGCTGCCAGGGCAAGGCGGCGCAGCAAAGCCTCGCTCAGCGCGTGGGGCGTCAGGGCCAGCGGCGCCAGATCGCCGTAGTCGTCGCAGGTGACGGTGTCGTAATGCCCTGTCAGGATCACCGTGTCCGGCCCCGATGCGCGCAGCAGCATCGCAACACAGTGCCGCGCATCGCCGTCGGCCACCGGAAAGGTCCAGATCTCTGCCGCGCCGAACGCCCCTGCCGCGCCGAACGCCCCTGCCGCGCCGAACGTTCCTGCCGCGCGCAGACGGTCGGCCAGCCACGGCCCGAAGGCTGCCTCCTGCGCCGTGCCGGTAACACTGGGCTGCGCGGTCAGCGCCAGCGCCCAGTCGCGCGTGCGCGCTGCCATGTCATCCGTCATGCTGGTCTTTCATAGGTGATGCGCCCCCCGCAGATTGTCATGGCAATGCCCAGACTGTCGATTTCTGCCGGAGACACAGCCTCGATATCGCCGCCCAGCACCACGACATCGGCGAGATGCCCTGCGCGCAACAGGCCGGTGCGCCCTTCTGCATGCGAGGCCCAGGCGCCGCCCTTTGTATAGGCGGCCAGGACGCCGGCAAGATCCAGCCTTTCGTCCGGCAATCCCGGCGCCCAGGGCTGGCGGGTCAGGGCGGCCTTGATGCCGCGAAGGACCGAAACATCCGCGACCGGCCAGTCCGACCCGAAAGCCAGCGGCACATTCAGGCTGCGGCAGCGGAACGCATCGGCCCAGCGGCTGGGCGGAATGCACCCGGCGGTCGGCTGCAGGGGCACATCCATCGCTCCGGGGACATGTGCCGGCTGCAACGATGCGACGATCCCCAGCGCGCTTGGTCGCGGCAGATCGTCGGGGTGGATCAGTTCGATATGTTCGATCCGGTGCCGACTGTCGCGCGGGCCATTGGCCGACCGGGCGGCGGCATAGCCATCCAACACCGCGCGGACCGCTGCATCGCCGATGGCATGGACCGCGATCTGCAACCCCCGCCGATCCGCGTCCACCGCGATCTCGGCAAAACGCGCCGGATCAAACAGCGGCGTTCCGCGCCCGCCCGCTTCGCCGGGATAGTCCTGCACCATGAACGCAGTTTGATTTTCCATCACGCCGTCCAGGAACAGCTTCACCAGTCCGGCGCGCAGCCAGTCTCCCTGCCAATCGGCGGCCATGCGACTGGCCTTTTCCAGCATGTTCAGGTCCATCTCGGGCCGGAAATGGAAGGCCACCTGCACGCGAAGCGGCAAACGGCCTTCCGCCAGCAGGTCTTGCAGCAATTCCAGCGTATAAAGGTTTCCGTCCATGTTCACCGCACTGGTGATGCCCATGGCCGCAAGATGCGCCGCCGCAGCGGCCAGCAGGTCCCGGTCAGCGGCGCGCTGGTCCGGTGAGGGCATCGGGTCCGGCTCTCCGCCCGTTGAAAGGCCCAAAGTGGCCCGTGCCTTGCCGGCCAAGGCAAGAACTGGCCCAAACGCCGCCGGCTCGCGCAATTCACCGCTGGCCAGACCGTCCTCGGCCATCACGACCTCGGCCCCTGCGGGCAGCACCGCGCCGGTCAGCACGCCTGCCGCCGCCAAGGCCGCAGTGTTGGCCCAGACCGTGTGATGATCCGCAGCCATCATGGCAAAGGGACGGTCTGGAAGGATCGCGTCCAGATCCTGACGTCGTGGTTTGGAGCCCAGAATGGCGTAGTCGGCCTTTTGCCCCACCAGAATTCCGGCCCCGGGATGGGTGTGCGCAAACGCCCGAACCCGCGCGCTTAAGCTTTCGAACCCCGTCACCCCGCCCAGATCCAGATCGCCCAGTTCGGAACCGCCCAGGAACAGGTGGCAATGGCTGTCGGTAAACCCGGGAAGCACGGTTGCGCCCGCCACGTCGATCACCCGCGTCCCCGGGCCGGCAAACGGCATGATCTGGGCCAAGGTGCCCACGCCGACGATGCGATCCCCCGCCAGCGCAAGGCTTTCTGCCCGAGGCTTAAGCGGATCCATCGTCAGCACATGGCCGTGGATCATGATCAGATCGGC
>JANLQT010000153.1:0-6189 GCA_031368035.1 Rhodobacterales bacterium
CCGTTGGCATGCAGGATCTTGTCCGGCCCGGTCAGGATCGCCACATGGCCCTTCCAGAACACCAGGTCGCCGCGCTGCGCCTCTTCGCGCGGGATCGGCGGCAGGCCGTCAAGTTGCAGGTCGCTGTCGCGCGGGATCTGCATACCGCAAGCATGGAACGCCACATGGGGAAGGCCCGAGCAGTCGATCCCTGCCCGGGAATCACCGCCCCACAGATAGGGTGTGCCCAGAAAGCCCTCGGCCACGGTTACAGGGTCGTTGAAGGCTTCGCCCAGTTGGAGCAGGTGGCGGAAGGGCACAAAACCTTGCGTCGTCTCTGCCCATTTGTCGACGTAGGCGATCACGGCCAACCGCGCACCGGTGGGCAATGCTGTCAGTTCGCGGCTGGCACTGCGGGGTTCGGGGTAGAGATGCGTGCCGGGGCTCGCAACCCAGTCCGTGGGGGCAGGCCCATCCGCCAAAGCCGCCTCTGGCAGCCAGCCGCAGTAGCCGTCCTTCTCGGCAAAGCCGAAAGCATGGCCCTGATCGCGGTCCACCACGATGAAGCGCTCACCCAACCACAGCTGCCGATCCCGCGCGCCGAACGGGGCGCGGAGGAGGTCGGCGAGCGCCACGGACACCCGCAGCGCCTCGCCTTCGGTGAAGCGGGGGCGGTCCAGCGTGCCGCGCAAGGACACATGCGCCACGCGGTCAGTTGCCGGGGTCAGGCGCCTGTCGAATTTGGGGTCCACTTACAGCCCCAGCAGCGCCGGCAGCGCCGACAGCAGCGCCCGCGCGCCCTGCCCCGCGCCGCCTTTGGGCCGCGCAGGGGCGTCGGCGGGGCTGTGGCCGTAGATGTCGAAATGCATGTAGCGGGCGTTTTCGACGAAGCGGTGCAGGAACAGCGCAGCAGTTACTGACCCGGCAAAGCCCCAACCCGGCGCGTTGTCGAGATCGGCGATCCCGGGCTCGATTACGGCTTCATAGGGGGTGTGAAACGGCAGGCGCCAGACCGGGTCGAAGCCCAGCGCGCCCCCCGCCGTCAGCGCGGCGGCATCGGCGTCGCTGTCGGCGTAGAACGGCGCCAGGTCCGGCCCCACCGCCACCCGCGCCGCGCCGGTCAGCGTCGCCATCGAGATGATCAGGTCGGCAGGCTCTTCATCCGCCCAGGCCAGCGCATCGGCAAGGATCAGGCGGCCCTCGGCATCGGTGTCGTTCACCTCGACCGTCAGGCCCTTGCGCGAGGTCAGAATGTCTTTCGGCTTCAACGCATTGCCCGAGATCACGTTCTCCACCGCCGGGACGATCACCCGCAGTTGCAGCTTCAGCCCCAGCGCCATGATCATCTGCGCCAGCCCCAGCACGGTCGCCGATCCGCCCATATCCTTCTTCATCAGGTTCATGCCGGCACTGGGTTTGATGTTCAAACCGCCGGTGTCAAAGCACACGCCCTTGCCGACCAGCGTCAGCTTCGGCCCCGCGCTGCCCCAGCGCATCTCCAGGATGCGCGGCGCCCGCGGGGAGGCGCGGCCGACGGCATGGACCATGGGAAAGCCGGTCAGCAGATGATCACCGCGCACCACTTGCGTGGTCGCACCGAAACGGTCTGCCACCGCAAGGAAAGCGGCCTCCAGTTCGGCAGGCCCAAGATCAGCGGCGGGGGTGTTGATCAGATCGCGGGTCAGAAATTCCGCCTCGGCCATCGCAAGATAGCGCGGGGCGTCGGCCCCGTCGGGCGCCACCAGCAGCGCCGGTTCGACCTGCGCCTTTCCGGGGCGATAGCGGTCAAAGCGGTACAGCGACAACAGCCAGCCCAACGCCAGTTCATCGCGCAAGCCCGCATCCAGAGGCGTCGCCAGCGACCACGCGCCGCCGGGCAGGGTGCCCAGCCCCTTCACCGCGCCAAACCGGCAGCGCGCGCGGGTCTTGGCGCTGCCAAGGCCAAGGACCGCGCCCGCCACGCCGCCCGGTCCGGGCAGAAGCCGCACCTCTCCCAGTGCCGCCTCGAAGCCCGATGCGGTCAGCCAGGCCTGATGTTCGGCGGGCAGATGCGCCGCCCAACCGTCTGCCTCGACCACGTGAAGCGGGCGGGACGCGGCGGCGGGATCGGCGAAACGGGGAGTTTGGGTCATGCGGGGCACCTTTTTGCCGGCAAACCTGCCCCGGGCGGCGGAGCTTCGCAAGCACCCATTGCTTTCGGCCTGCCAGTGCCTAGCTTCCGGGTTCAACCCTCAGGGGAAGCCATGACCGAGACTGTCCTTCTGACCGGCATTTCCGGTTTCATCGCCAAGCACATCGCCCTGAAACTGCTGAACGCGGGCTATGCAGTGCGCGGCACGTTGCGCAAGCTGGACCGGGGCGAGGAAGTGCGCGCCGCTGTCGGGCCGGGGCTAACCGACCCGACAGCGTTGGACCGGCTGACCTTCGTCGCCTGCGATCTGGAAAGCGATGCGGGCTGGGACGCGGCCATGGCAGGCATCAACGCGGTCCTGCACACCGCCTCGCCCTTTCCGACCACCAGCCCCAAGGACGAGATGCTGCTGATCCGCCCGGCGCGGGACGGCACCCTGCGGGTGCTGCGCGCGGCGCATCGGGCCGGGATTACCCGGGTGATCCTGACTTCGTCCGTGGTGGCGGTGGTGCATCGCGGCGATGGCGGCGTGCATGACGAAGCGGACTGGCTGGACCCGGCCGCGCCAACGGCTACGGGCTATGCCAGATCGAAGATGCTGGCCGAGCGGGCGGCCTGGGACTTCGTGGCGGGCGAAGGTGCGGGCATGGCGTTGACCGTGATCAACCCGGGCTTTGTCATGGGCCCGCCGCTGGACGCGCAATTCGGTGACAGCATCGGGCTGGTGCGGCAAATGTTGCGCGGCAAGGACCCGATGCTGCCGGACCTGTCCTTCGCCATCGTCGATGTGCGCGACGTGGCCGAGATGCACGTGCGCGCGCTGCAACGCCCCGAAACGGCAGGCAAAAGGTTCATCGCCGCCAGCGGCACCCTGACGGCAGTGGAAATGGCGCGCATCCTGAAGGCCGGCCATCCCGACCGGCGCATCCCGACCCGGGTGGCGCCGAAACTGGTGCTGCAGCTGATGGCTTTGTTCAATCCGCAGATCAAGGGCATTCTGCCCGTGCTGGGGCGTGCCGAACGCGTGTCCTCGGCCCGGGCGCAGGCCGAGATGGGGATGCGCTTCATCTCTCCCGAAGGCGCGGTGCGGGCGTCGGGTGACTGGCTGGTGCAGCATAAGGCGATCTAGCGCGGGGTTCCGCCGGCCGAGGGGCGGTGGGTGCCAAGCCTTGGGTGCAGCCTCCTCGCGACGGCAAAAGCGCCGCCCATGAAGCTCGCGGTCACGCCGAAGATTGCCGCCGTGGGGGCCAGCGCCAGCACGGCCCAGGCCATGCCGGGCGTGACGATGGACGAGACATCGCGGAAGCTGGAATAGATCGCCGACATCTCCGTCCGCTGGGACGGTTTGACCGACATCAGGAACGGCAGGCCCCCCACCACATCCAGCGTCACCAGAAAGACCGAGGCGCCGACAAGGCTCGCCACCGTGGCCCAGGGCCAGGGCGACAGCAGGAACGCCAGCAGGAAGAAAGTCCCGCACAGGGCAAAGGCGGTGCGGACAGCAACAGGGACCGACCCGCGCCGCGCCAGCCGCAGGATCAGCGGCGCGGCGAACAGCAGCGCGTTCGAGAAGGACAAGGCGATGCCGCCGACCTGCTTGGCAAACTCGGGATCGGTAAAGCCCGACCCGTCTGCCGGGGCGTGTTCAATACAGAAATACGGCAGATAGACCACATAGACCCACCACCCGGTGGAGCGGATCACCGCAAACAGCCAGCCCGCGATCAGCCTTGGCTGGCGCACGAACCGGCCGATATAGGCGATCGGGTTCAGCCCGGCCTTGGCGGCGCGGGTGATGGCCTTGCCGTTCCCGAGGCCCAGCGAGGTGAACACCGCCAGCAGCGCCAGCGCGAAGGTGCCGGCCAGAAGGAACGGCGCGGGCTTCCAAAGGCTGTGCAGCCAGACCCCGGTCATCGGTCCCACCGCCCAGGGCACAGCGGAAAAGAACATGATGGTGGACTGGTTCCGCCCCAGATTGGCGCGGTCCACATAATCCAGCACATAGGCGTTGAAACAGACAAAACAGGTCGCCGTCGCCATCGCGGTGACCCCCAGCGCCAGCGCCACCGCAAGCGGCGTTCCCACCATCGCCAGCGCCATGCCGCACAGATACAGCCCCAGCCCCCCGGTATACAGCCACTGGCGCGGCACCTTGCGGTTCACGAAGGGCACCATCAGCCCCCAGGCCAGCGACACGAACCCCACGATGAAATAGACCCGGCTTGCCGCCACCGTCGATCCCATCGCCTCATGCACCACCAGCGGCATGACCGAGATCAGCATGCCCCGCACCATTGCCTCCATCCCGTTCAAAGCGGCGAAGTTCAGGGCACTTGGCACCCGGGGCTGGGACAGGCGGCGGGCAGGGGACAGAAGCGACATGGACTCTTATTGCCCAAGGGGCGCGGCGCTGCTTCACCGCCTGCGACATGGCCGGGCGGCCCGCGACTTCGCTGCGCAGCAATCAGGCGCGGGCAAGGCTTTGCAGCAGCCGCGTCCGCGCCTCGGGCAGGGGCTTGTCACCAAGGCTCGGCGCCAGCGCGCGCAGCAGGAAGATGCCGGTCAGGCCCAGCGCCTCGGCCACCGCCTGCGGCGTGGCGGGCGCCTTGCCCAGCAGCACCGGCGGCAAAGGCAGCAGGCGCGAGGCCCACTCGCCCGCGCCCGTCCGGCTGACCGCGCGGCCTGTGCGCGGGCTGACAAAGGCGAGATCCTGCGTGCTGCCCGTCACCGCACAGGTCGCCAGGTCCAGCCCGAACCCGGTCTCCTCCAGCAGCAGCACTTCCCAGGCCAGGTAATCCCCCGCCCAGTCCCGGCCCTGATCCAGCGCGTCGAACAGGTCCAGAGTTGCCTTGTAAAGCCGCTCGTGCGCCTGCCGCTCTGGCAAGCCCAGATGCAACAGCGCCGCGGCCGAGGACAAGGCATTCAGCGCCCCGGCCTGGCCCAGAACCCCGGCGCGCTGCGCCACCGGCTCGGCAGACCAGGTGCCCATATGCTCGTCCAGCCGCGCCCGCCAGGTCAGGCGCAGTTGCGTGCCGGGCTGGCGCAGCGCCGCCTTGCTGCGGCTCGCCCCGCCGGGCAACACGCCCAGATGCCGGCCATGCGCTGCGGTGAACACTTCCAGAATCGCCGAGGTCTCGCCGTAAAGCCGGGCGATCAGCAGCACGCCGTCATCTTGCCAGTCCATGCGGGGGATTATGGAAGCGGCAAGCCGTCCGCACAAGCGGCGCTAGCCGTCAAAGCCCTCTTCCTCCAGCAGGCTGCGCCCCTGCCGGTCCTCAACCTCGATGATCCAAAGATCGCGGTCCCGCGCCCGGTCCTTGGCCAGCGATGCATCAACGTCCCGCTCCGCCCCGGTCGCCCGCAAGCGCCAGACCTGCGCGCCGCTTTCCAGATCAAACCCGCGCTCAAACAGCCGCGCTGTCCCGTCCAGCAGCGCCAGCTTCACCAGCACCGCCCCGGCGTTTTCATCCCCGCGAGCCGTGACAAAAGCCGGGATCCCCGCCAGATCCAGCCGCCGCAGATAGGCCGCCACCCAGAACCCGCTTGCCAGCCGCGCCATCCTGCTCTTCCCAATTCATCTTGGTCCAAATACCTCCACGGGGGTCCGGGAGTGTGAAACCCCCGGGGCGTGTCAGCCACAGATCAGCTTTCCGGATTGCCGTCCTTGAACTCCAGCCCCATCTCGGCATAGCGCTCGGGCTCTTCCAGCCAGCCCGGCCGCACCTTCACTTGCAAGAACAGGTGCACCGTGTGGCCGACGAATTCGCTGATGTCGATGCGCGCGGCGGTGCCGATCTGCTTGATCGTCTCGCCGCCGTCGCCCAGCACGATGCCCTTGTGACCATCCCGCGCGACATAGATGATCTGGTCGATGCGGGTGGTGCCATCGGGCTTGTCCTCCCACTTTTCGGTCTCGACCGTCAACTGATAGGGCAGTTCCTCGTGCAGACGCAGTGTCAGCTTCTCGCGTGTGATTTCCGCCGCGATCTGGCGCTGCGGCACGTCGGGCTAATGGTCCTCGGTATTGAACCTCCCGCCATCGGGAATTTCGCTCTACAGCCAGTGCTTCATCTTTTCCA
>JANLQT010000187.1:0-14679 GCA_031368035.1 Rhodobacterales bacterium
CCGAAGTCGTTGTTGTTACTGCCAATCGTCTGCTCGATAGCGAAGGGCTGCGCGACCCCCAGCCCCGCAAGCGAGGTCGTGGGGTCCGGCAGCGTATAGTTCCGCTTCGTGCCGGTGGTCACGCCCGACAGTTCGAACTGGCCCTTCTTGGTGGCGTCGGTGTTGTCCTGCAGCACGAACCCGCTGTCCACCGCCGCCAGGCTTTGGACCACCTTGCCCGGCCCCTGCGCCTCGACCAGCCATTTTGCCTTGGCCAGACTGGCAGACGCGGCGGCGTTCAGAAACAGTTCCACCCCGCCCTGCGCCACCGACAGATCGACGAAGCTGTTCGCCCCGATCATCGCCGGATCGACCGAGGCACTCATGATCGCCAGCCCGTTCAGCACCAGACCGGCACTGTCGGCGAGATCATCGATCAGGAAGATGTTGCCGCTGACCACCCAGGCGCCCTGGGCCGAAATCGTGTCCACATAAACGCAGGCATTGCGCGAGGCCGCCGTGGCGGTGTTGGCGATCAGGTCCAGATGGTTGCCGCTGATCACCGTGCGGGCCAGCTCGTTCACATAGATGCAGTGGGTGCCGGACAGATAGATCTGGTTTTGGGTGATCTTCCAGCCGTTGCAGCGCTCGGCATAGATGCCCGCGCCGCCATTGGCGTTGAAATGGTTGGCATGGATTTCCACATCCGCGGTGCGGTTGGCCGCGCCGTCCTGCGCCCAAAGGCCGTGGGTGGTGTTGGTGTCGAAATGGCACCAGGCCACCTGGTTTTCGGCCATACCGTTGGCCAGAAACGTCGTGCCATTGGCCATGATCGCGGTCAGCACCAGCCCCGCTCCGCCCGAATTGGTGAACCGGGTGCGGATGAACTTGGCGCGGTACGCGCAGAACCAGACCAGCGACCCCGTGGCATTGTTCGCCTTGTTGCCGTCCAGCGTGATATCCCGCGTGCCGCCGTAAAGGTTGGCGAAGGTCGAGTTGGCGACGTAGTTGCTCGACGCCAGCAGCCAGGTGTTGGCGGCGTTCTTCAGCTTCAGCGTGGTGGCGTCGATGCCCTGACCTACCAGATAGGTCTCGTTCGGCATGTTCAGGCCCTTGGCGATGTAAAGGCCCTGCCCCAGCCGCACCTCGCCGCCGCCAAGCCCGCCCACATAGGTCAGCGCAGCCTGAATGGCGTTGCTCATGTCGGTGGTGCCGGGGGTGGTGTTCTCGCCGAAATGGTCGGCATAGACGTCGGTCGCCGGCAGCCAGCCCGCCATGTCGGCAATCGCCGTGGCCCCGGTCTTCTTGCGGAACGCCAGCCCCGCCACGGTGATCACGGTGCCGTCCGGCTGGTTTTCCCCCGCCAGCCAACTCACCGCCCCCGCCCTTGCGCCGAAATTGGCAAAGATCGCCAAGGTGCCCGACATGTTCGGCACCGAAATCGTCCGCGTCGTGCCTGTGGTCAGACCCGACAGCGCGAACTGCATCTTCTTGGTGGCATCCACCGCGTCCTGCACCGTGAAGGTCGCGGCAGAGAAGCTGCTCGACCCGACCACCGCCATGTCGATAGTGCCGCCGCCCTGCCGGCCGCGGAATTTGCCGGTGGTGGAATTGTACCAAAGATCGCCGTCCAGCGGGCTGGCCGGATCGCCAGCGCCGGGCAACAGGTTCAACCCCTGCTTGACCGTGACATGGCCGCTGGTGCCATCCAGCACCAGGCCTTCGATGAAGCTTGACCCATCCGGGCTGACCTTCAGCGTCAGATTGTTATTGCCCACCAGCCCGATCTCGGCATGGGTGGCAAACCCGGTCTGCAGCGCCAGCGACGCCGTCGCGGTGTTGCCGATCTTGTTGATCTTGACCTGATGCCCGGCCGTATCGCCCTGAAACAGCGAGGCCGTCCCCCGCACCATCAGCCGGTTGGTCGCATCCGACGCACCATTGATCCCCAGCTGCGGAAACGCATGCGGCACATCCGCCTCGGTGAACCAGGCAGCGCCGCCATAGGCCGCCACCGTGCCTTCCGCCTGCACATAAGCCCGCCAGCCGGTCAGCGGGGCATGAAACTCCCAAGCGGAGCCGTTCCACACCGCCAGTTGCCGGTCCTTGCCCGCCCAGGCCCCGGTGGCCGCGGCGGCCACCAGATGCGTCTGCCCCAGCACCGGGCTGGCGGGCGGCGCGGTCCGCGTGCGGTCCAGCACCGACAGCTGGACCATCGCGTCCAGCGCCACCAGCGCCTCGTTATGGGTGACGGTCTTTTGCGCCTGCGAGGGCGACATCAAGGGCAGCGAAAGGATCGTCGTGGTGCTGGTCATGGAATTCTCCGCGGAACGCTGTGACCCGCGAAGCTAGAAGGACCGCCTCAAGACCCGGTAACAGCACCGCGCGGCGCAATCACCGCTGCCGCAACACCCCGGAGTTTAACACCCCGGAGTTCACCACACGGGGCCAGACCCAGAGCATTCAAAACTCCGGACCAAAACGTTCGAAGGCTCCGGCGCGGGCTTGCAATACAGATCGCTAGCCGCCGAACGCCAGCCGCGCCGCAATCGCCCACATCGTCGCGCCAATGATGACTTCCAGCACCACCCAGGCGGGCGGCTTGGCGAATACGGGCGTCAAAAGCCGCGCGCCAAATCCCAGCGCCGAGAAGAACACCAGCGAGGCGAAAGCCGCCCCAAACCCGAAGGCCCAGTGCTGGGGCGCGTATTGCGAGGCCAGCGCCCCCACCAGCATCACCGTGTCCAGATAGACATGCGGATTGGCCCAGGTGAACAACAGGCAAGCCGCCACCACCGCGCCAAGGTTCTGTTCCGCCGCCCCCTCCACCACCAGCCGCTCGCCCCCTGCCAGCGCCGATCGGAACCGAATCGCGCCATAGATCAGCAGGAACGC
This sequence comes from Rhodobacterales bacterium, assembly GCA_031368035.1. Classification (GTDB taxonomy): domain Bacteria; phylum Pseudomonadota; class Alphaproteobacteria; order Rhodobacterales; family Rhodobacteraceae; genus Stagnihabitans. The sequence continues at coordinate 2,875 of JANLQT010000187.1, forward strand.
GGCGCCAATCCAGCGGAACGCCACCAGCAGCATCGGCACGCTAGCCACCAGCCGACCCATGCCGCCCACCCCGGCCAAGATCAGCACCGCATCCGACCCGGCGCAGATCACTACCACCACCGCCACATGCTGCCTTTTCAACCCCTGCCGCAGCACGAAGGCATTTTGCGCGCCGATCGCCAGGATCAGACTGAACCCCAACACGAACCCCGCCAGCGCCGCTTGAAACATGTCCAGTCCCCATTCCCTGCGGGCTTGACAAGTCACAGCGGGGCCGCACAATCCAGTTAATCTTTTTCACTCGACATAAGCAGAACTGATGCTCGATCCCGCACAACTGACCGCCCTCGCCGCGATCCACCGGCAAGGCTCGTTCGAGCGGGCCGCGGCGGAACTGTCGGTCACGCCCTCCGCCATCTCGCAGCGGCTTAAAGCGCTGGAGGAACACCTCGGCACCCGCCTGATCCGGCGGGGCCAGCCCTGCGCGGCGACCGAAGCAGGCCTGCGCATCATCCGCCATCACGACGAGGTCGTACTGCTGGAACAGGCCCTGTCCGCCGACCTGCCGGGTCTCGCGCAAGAGCGGGCCACGCTGCGCATCGCCGTCAATGCCGACAGCCTTGCCACCTGGGTCTTGCCCGCACTGGCCGAGGTCAGGGATGTCCTGTTCGACCTCGTGATCGATGACGAGGAAGTCAGTCAGGACTGGCTGAAAAAGGGCGCCGTACTGGGCGCGATCACCACGCATCCCAGTCCCTTGCAGGGCTGCGACACCCTGCCGCTTGGCGCCCTGCGCTTTCGTGCCACCGCCTCACCCGACTATCTGGCCCGCCACATGCCACAAGGCGCAACCGCGCAGGCGCTTTCCGCCGCCCCCGCCCTGCGCTTCAACGAAAAGGACCATTTGCAGCACCTATGGGCCGCGCGCCAGACCGGCGGCGCCGTGACGCGCCTGCCCTGCCACCGCCTTGCCAGCACGAACGGTTTTGTCGAGGCCTGTCTTCTGGGACTCGGCTGGTCCATGAATCCCGAGGCTTTGGTACAGGGCCATCTCGCGAGCGGCCGCCTGCGGGAGCTTGCGCCCGACACCCCGTTTGACGTCCCCCTGAACTGGCAATTCGCAAGATTGGCCGCCGCAGCCCTGGCCCCGCTGACCAAGGCTCTGAAAGCCTCCGCCGCGCGCCACTTGGTCGCCTGAACCCGAATTTCTTCGAACGAATTTTATTTGGTCCCCGGTGTCAGCCTTGCGCAAGGCCTCGCAGCGCAGTCATCGCCGCCTCGCGCCGGTGCCAAGGCAGAAACACATGGTCGTGGTGAAAACCTGCCACGACATTGGCACTGATCCCCTCCGCCGCCAACGCGCCCGCGATCGCCGCCGTCAGTCCCACCGCCTCCAGCGCAGAATGGATGGTCAGAGAAATGCGCGCCATCATCGGCCCCGGCTCCAAAGCGAGCGCATGAAGCGCCGCGACCGGCGCTATCAGCGTCATCCCCTCCGTCTCGCGGATCAGGGCAAAGCCTGCCTCGGGCAGGGCCTGCCCGCTCCAAACCGCAAAGCCCCAAGGGTCGGGATGAAGCACCGGCTCCATGCCGCGCAACAGAAGGGCCAGATCGGTTTCGCCAGCCATTTCAGCCCCCGTAGCGTGCGTGCTTCCACGCACCTCCCACTCAGATAAATCCTAACGCTTCGTAAACTTGGAATCGCAACCCTTTGATTTCGCTACCTCCAAAAAAGTGTCCACGCGTGGACACTTCACATCAAAGCAGCGCCGCGACCTCTTCGGGCACGTCGAAATTATGGGTGACAGTCTGCACGTCGTCATCCTCTTCCAGCATGTCCACCAGCCGCATCAGCTTCTGCGCGGCCTCCAGGTCCACCTCGGTCAGCACTTGCGGCTTCCAGATCATCTTGGATTCCGTGGACTCCCCCAGCGCCTTTTCCAGCGCATCCGAAACCGCCGCAAGATCCTCGAACTTGCAAGTAATCCAATGACCATCGTCGTCCGTCTCGACGTCGTCCGCCCCCGCCTCCAGCGCCGCCATCATCACGTCGTCCGCCGAGCCTGCCGACAACGGATAGGAAATCTCGCCCACCCGGTCAAAGCCGTGGCTGACCGACCCGGTCTGCCCCAGATTGCCGCCGCATTTGCTGAAATAGCTGCGCACGTTCGATGCGGTGCGGTTCAAATTGTCCGTCAGCGCCTCGACGATGATCGCGATGCCGTTCACGCCATAGCCTTCATAGCGGATCTCGACGTAATCCGCCGCATCGCCCATCTGGCTTTTCTTGATGGCCCGGTCGATCACGTCCTTGGACATGGACTGCCCCTTGGCCGCCTTCACTGCCAGCCGCAGCCGAGGGTTCATATCCGGGTCCGGCATCCCCATCTTGGCGGCGACGGTGATTTCCTTGCTCAGCTTGGAAAACGACTTTGACCGGATCGCGTCAGCCCGCCCCTTGCGGTGCTTGATGGTTGACCATTTGGAATGCCCTGACATGACCCGTGTCCGTCCTCTTTTTCGTGATGGGCTCCTCTACACCAGCCCCCACAGGTCCGGCAACCCCCGGGTCGGGCGACGCCCGCCCGTGCGCAGGATGGGCAGTTCCTTGCCCCCGCCCCGGGGGCAAGGGTTTGCCCATCGCTCCGGGCGCAGGCCCAGGGGTCACAGTGGCCAGATCACCGGGATCAGGATCGAGGCGAGGATCCAGGTGATGACATTCAACGGCAGCCCGATCCGGGTGAAGTCCAGGAATTTGTACCCGCCCGGGCCATAGACCATCATGTTGGTCTGATAGCCGATGGGGGTGGCGAAGGCGAGCGTGGCCGAGAACATCACCGCCACCACGAAGGGCCGTGGATCGACGCCCAGTTGGCCGGCCAGCGCGATCGCGATGGGCGTGTAGATCACCGCCACGGCATTGTTCGACAGGAACTCGGTCATCACCAGCCCCAGCAGATAGATCGCCGCGATCATCGCCCAGGGCGGCAGCCCTTCCATCCACGGCTTGACTTGCCCCACGATCAACCCGACCGCGCCGGAATTATCCAGACCGGCCCCAACCGCCAGCAGCGCGAAAATCGCCGCCATCAGGCGCCCGTCGACGAAGCCAAGCACTTCATCAATGTCGATGCAGCGGGTGAACAGGATCACCCCGACCGCCAGAAAGGCCAGGGCCTGGATCGGCGCGACATCCAGCGACGACAGGACGACCACCATCAGCAACGCCCCGATCGCAATCGGCGCCTTGGCGCGGCGGTAGGCGCGCTGGCTGGGATGGGCGATGTCCACCATGCCCATGTCGGCCGCCAGCCGTTGGATATCCAGCGCGCTGCCCTCCAACAGCAGCGTATCGCCCACCTGCACCACCAGATCGTCCAGCTGGCGCCCGATGTTATGGCTTTGCCGGTGCGCGGCCAGCACATAGACGCCGTAGCGCCGCCGCAGCCGCATCTCGCCCAGCACCCGGCCCACCAGTCGGCACGAGGGGGTGATAAGCACCTCGACCGTTTCGGTCTCCACCGAGGACAGCTTGTCGGCAACCCGCATGTCGGTGCGGTTCTGCATCTCCAGCAGGTCGGCCATCTCGGTCCGCAGCACGACCCGGTCGCCGGCCTGCAAGGCCACGCCAGTCAAGTCGCGCCGCAGGCTAAGATCGCCGCGCAGCACGTCGATCACCCGCACGCCCGAGCGTTTGAACTGCTGCACTTCGCCCACCAGCGTGCCCACCAGCACGGAATCCTCCGGAATGGCGACCTCGGTGAAGTATTTCTTGCGCTTGCGGTCCCCCAGCATCGCCGCCATCGATTGCCGGTCCGGCAACAGACGCGGGGCGGCGAGCACCAGATAGATCCCGCCCACCACCGTGATCGCAAGGCCCAACGGCGCGATCTCGAACATGCTGAACGGCGCCAGTCCGGCCTTTTCCGACACGCCGGACACCAGGATATTGGTCGAGGTTCCAATCAGCGAAATCATGCCCCCCATCACCGTCATGTGACTAAGCGGGATCAGGAATTTCGACGGCGCCTTGCCAAGCCTCGCGGCAATCTGGATCACCACCGGGATCATTACTGCCACCAGCGGCGTGTTGTTCATCAAGGCCGAGGCCGCTGCCACGAAGCTGAAAAGCAGAAAGACCGTCATCCTTGGCCGGTTGCCCACATGCGCCTCGGCCAGACCGATCAGCATTTCCACCGCACCGGTCCGCACCAGCCCGCCCATCACCATGAACATCAGCGCAATCGTCCAGGGCGCACTGTTGGACAAAACGTCGGTGGCTGCCTTCAGCGGCAGGATGCCCAGCACCAGCATCACCCCGGCGCCGCCGATGGCGACAACCTCCATCGGATAGGTCTCGCGCACGAACATGACCATCATGACGGCCAGAATCGCCAGCGCCACAAGCGCCTGAGTCGTGCCATCGAAGGCCAGTCCGATCATGTCTTTCTCCGCAGCCGGTCTTGGCACGGCATAATTTCCCTTCCCTTGCCGCCTGTCAACAAAAAACGACTCGTCCGGGCGGGTTTTCGCCGGTCTGTCACGAAACAGGGAGCTGCGCCGCGCGCGGCCGCACCAGCGAAATCCCGATCAGCATCACCGCCGCCGCCGCCCAGACCAGCGGCGAGAACCGTTCTCCCAGCAGCAGCATCGCCCAGCAGATGCCCGCCAGCGTGACGACATAGGACGTCTGCGTGGCAAACACCGCCCCCGCCCGCGCCGCCAATCCGACATAGCCGGAATACAGCAGCGCATGCAGCGCCGAGGACAGCAGCAGCGCCCCTTCCGCCTTGCCCCAGGGCGGCGCCGGATTGACCCATTGCCCGGTCCCCAACAGCAGCCCGCCCAGCAACATCAACGCCACCACCGACGATCCCAGCATCGCCTGAAACGGGTCCATCCCCGCCGTGCCAAAGCGCGAAACGAACACGCCCTCGGCCGCGTAGAACATCGGCCCCACCATCGCCAGCGGCAGGAACGCCAGCATCGCCGGGTCCGGCAGACTGCTGCGCGGCAGCGCGATCAGCACCACTCCGGTCAGCCCCAGCAGCAGGCCGATCAGCCGCTTCATCTCGAACTGGTCATGGCCCAGGATCAGCGCCATCGGAAAGGCGAACATCGGCACCATCGAGATCAGGATCGACATGATCCCCGCTGGCAGCCGCGCCACCGAGGTATAAAACACCACATTCGGGATCACCGTCCCGATGCAGGCGATGACACCGAAGAACACCAGTGCCCGCCGGGTGAAGACCAGCCGCTTGCCCTGCGCCAGCGTGATCGCCCCCAGCACCAGCACCACGATCACCGTCTGCCAGAACACCAGCACCAGCGGCGGATGCCCGGACGATGCCGCGATCTTGCCCAAAGGCTGCGTGCTGCCCCAGCCGACGCCCAGCGCCAGTAACGTCGCAACATCCCTTTGCCACTGTGTCACGGCGCCGACGCCTGCAACCGCCCGCCCTGCCGGACCATCACCACCCGCGTGGCCTTGCCAGTCTTGTCATCCGTCTCGACATAAACCCCCGACAGCGTCGCCTCGCCCCCCGCCGGTTCAAACCGCGCGCTCGACATGCCCGTGATGAACCGCCTCAAGGGCTCCATCCGTTCCATCCCGATGACCGAGTTGTAATCGCCGCACATCCCCGCGTCGGTCAGATAGGCCGTGCCCTTGTCCAGAATCATCGCATCCCCGGTCGGCACATGGGTATGCGTGCCCACCACCAGCGAGGCTTGCCCGTCCGCCCAATGCCCCATCGCCATCTTCTCGCTGGTGGCTTCGGCATGAATATCCAGAATGGTCGCCTGCACCGCGCCGCCCAAAGGATGCGTCTTCAAAACCGCCTCCACCGCCGAGAACGGATCGTCAAACGGTCGCTTCATGAACACCTGCCCCAGCGCCTGCAGCACCAGCACGCGGCGCCCCTGCGTCGCCTCGAACACCTTCGCCCCGCGCCCCGGCGCGACCTTGGAAAAGTTCAGCGGCCGCAATATCCGCGGCTCCTGTTCGATAAACTGGATCATGTCCTTATGGTCAAACGCATGGTCCCCCAGCGTGACGCAATCCGCCCCGGCGGCCAGCAGCAGCTTGGCATGCTCCCCCGTCAGCCCGGCGCCTTGGCTGGCGTTCTCGCCATTGACCACGACAAAATCCAGCCCCCAATCGGCCCGCAGCTTCGGCAGCCGCTCGGCAACCGCCGTGCGCCCGCTCTTGCCCATCACATCGCCCAGAAAAAGAAGCTTCATCGCCCCCGATTAGGCTGGCCGCCCCGAACCCGCAACCTCAAAGGCGACACGTAGGAAGGGATAACCGATTAATCCTCATGGCACATTTGGTCATGAGGAGTCCTCCGAACCCCGCTAGCGTTGTCAAAATAGGATCACAGGTGAGACAGAGGTAAGAATGGCCGACAAAGAGGAAATTCTTGTCTTGATCAAGGCACTCGCTGGGCGACTTGGGGTCTCGCCGAGCTTGCGGTCGTTTCGCGACGAAACGGGAGTCAAAGACCACGAATGGTTGGGTAAATATTGGACGAAGTGGAACGATGCAATCGAGGAAGCTGGTCTCACCGGCAAAGAGTTCGTCGTGGTGCGCCTCGACAGGGACGAGGTTCTCGCGAGGTACGTCGAACTGGTTTCAGAACTTGGCAAAATTCCGACGCAAGCGGAATTGATGATGAAGCACAATGTCGACAAATCTTTCCCCTCGGCTAAGCGACTGCTGGACAAGATTGGGCGCGGACTTGACGGCACAAAGGCCGGGCTAGAACTCGCCAAACAGCGTGGAGAAGCCCCAGAGGTTTTGGAAATCTTCTGGGCAGAAGTAGCCCGCCTAAGTTCACGTCTTGGTCCGGTCGCAGACAACGAAACTTCTGAGATGCAAGGATATGTTTATCTTCTAAAGGCGGGCAAGGACTACAAGATCGGCAGGACCAACGACGTCTTTCGTCGCCACGGCGAACTCAAGGTTCAACTCCCCGAAAAGGGCGAACCCATCCACTATTTTCAAACAGACGACCCCAGCGGTATCGAGGCCTACTGGCACAACCGTTTCAAAGACAAGCGCAAGAACGGCGAATGGTTCGCGCTCGACGCTGCCGACATCAAGGCCTTCAAGCGCCGCAAGGCCTTCATGTGACTAATTCGAACGGCGCTTGGACGGGCACATCGGTCGGCGATCAGCCACGGACACTTCAGCGCCTTTCATCCCCAATGCACCCGCGGACAAATCCTAACGCTTCGTAAATTTGAAAATGTAACCCACTGATTCCATTGGCCTCGAAAACTTGTCCACACGTGGACACATTTCACCGTGCCTCTTCCCGCATTGCCGATCCCAAGTTTCCACCTATCTTGCCCTGATGCAAGACCTGCCCCCCAGCCTGTCCAACTGGTTCGCCGCCCAAGGCTGGTCGCTGCACAGCCACCAGACGGACATGCTGACCCGCGCCGCCGAGCCGTCCACCTTGCTCATCGCCCCCACCGGCGGCGGCAAGACGCTTGCCGGGTTCCTCCCCACCCTCGCCGAACTGGGAGCTACCCCGCCCCCCGGCCTGCACACGCTCTACATCTCGCCCCTCAAGGCCCTGACCGCCGACATTCGCCGCAACCTGCGCCGCCCCTGCGAAGGCGCGGGCCTCGCGATCCGGATCGAGGACCGCACCGGCGATACCTCCTATACCCAGCGCCGCCGCCAGCGGGCGGACCCGCCGCATATCCTGCTGACCACACCTGAAAGCCTGGCGCTGTTGCTGACCTACGAAGACGCCCCCCACATGTTCGCGGGGCTGCAACGGGTGATCGTGGACGAAATCCACGCCCTCGCCGAAAGCAAGCGCGGCGACCAACTGATGTTGCAACTGGCCCGCCTCGCTGCCATGAACCCCACTCTCCGCCGCGTCGGCCTGTCGGCGACGGTCGAGGACCCTCCCGCACTCGCTGGCTTCCTTGGCCTCCAAACCACCATCCTGCACGCCGACCCCGGCCCCGACCCCGACATCGCCATGCTGAACTGCGACGAGGCGCCCCCTTGGGCGGGCGGCGGCGGCCGCTATGCCATTCCGGCGATCCTGGACCAAGTGAAGCGGCACAAGACCACGCTGATCTTTCACAACACCCGCGCCCAGGCGGAAATCTTCTTTCACCACCTCTGGCTCGCCAATTCCGAGGATCTGCCCATCGGCATCCACCACGGCTCTCTGTCCCGCGAACAGCGCGAACGGGTAGAGCAGGCGATGACCGACGGAAAGCTCCGCGCCGTGGTCTGCACCGGCAGCCTGGATCTTGGCATCGACTGGGGCGACGTCGATCTGGTCATCCAGGTCGGCGCGCCCAAGAACGTCAAGCGCCTCGTCCAGCGCATCGGCCGCGCCAACCACCGCTACAACGCGCCGTCCAAGGCGCTGCTGGTGCCCGCCAACCGCTGGGACGTGGTGGAATGCCAGGCCGCCCTGCAAGCCGTCGCCGCGCATGATCTGGACGGTGAACCCCGCGGCCCCGGCCCCCGCGATGTGCTGTGCCAGCATATCCTCGCCACCGCCTGCGCCGGTCCGTTCGATGCGACGGCCCTCTACGATGAAGTCATCACCGCCGGCCCCTACCGCGACCTGGCCCGCCCAGACTTCGACGCCTGCCTCGATTTCGTGGCGACCGGCGGCTACGCGCTGAAAGCCTATGACCGCTGGCAACGGCTGCTGCAAAAGAACGGCCTGTGGCAACTACGCGACCCGCGCGCGGCGGCGGTGATCCGGCAGAACCTTGGCACCATAATCGACATCGAGACATTGAAAGTCGCCCTGAAAGGCCGCGGTTCAGCGCTGGGAGAGGTCGAGGAATACTTCGCGTCCTCCCTCACCCCCGGCGACACCTTTCTTATTGGCGGCGAGATCGTCCGCTTCTCGGGCCTGAAGGAACTGACCGTCGAGGTCACTCGTGACCCCGGCCGCAAACCCAAGGTCGCGGTGTTTTCCGGCACCAAATTCGCCGCCTCGACCCAGTTGATGGACCGCACCATCGCCATCCTGAACAAGGGCGACTGGCCCGACCTGCCGCATCACACCGCCGACTGGCTGATGACGCAAGCCGACCTTTCGCGCCTGCCACAGCCCGGTCGGCTGTTGCTGGAAAGCTTCCCCCATGACGGGCGCGAGCATTTCTGCATCTATGGCTTTGCCGGCCGGAACGCGCAGCAGACGCTTGGGCTGCTGGTCACCAAAGAGATGGAGGCGGCGGGCCTCGCCCCTTTGGGCTTTGTCGCGTCCGACTATGCCACGTTGATCTGGGGGCTGGACCCGGTGACGGATGCCGCCCCGCTGTTCGACCGGGACCGCTTGCGGGCGGGGCTGGAGACCTGGCTGGCCGGCAATGCTGTGATGAAGCGCACCTTTCGGAACGTGGCGATCATCGCCGGGCTGATCGAACGCAGCCATCAGGGCCGCCGCAAGACCGGGCGGCAGGCGACCTTCTCCTCGGATATCCTTTACGACACACTGCACCGGTTCGATCCGGGGCATCTGCTGCTGGATATCACCCGTGAGGAAGCCATGCGCGGCCTTGTCGACTTCGGCCGGATCGAGGCGCTGCTGACCCGCGTCGGCGACCGGATCGACCTGTTCCGCCTGCCCCATGTCTCACCTCTCGCCGCGCCCCTGATGCTGGAACAGGGCAAGGTTCCGATCCAGGGCGCAGGCCGGCAACGGATCGCCGAGGATGCGGCCAAGGCGATGTTGCGCGAGGCGGGATTGGTGTGAAATCGCCGGATTTCACGCGTGAAATCTTGTGTATCCCACTGATTTCGCAATGTTTCGCATTTTTTGTTCATTTTCGATTAACCATTATAGGCGTGAAATCGTAGGTCGGGCGATAGCCCGACTCCCCGCACCAGAGTCGGGCTACCCCCCGACCGACCTTGCCTTCCGCCTCGTTCCGCGCCACAAGCGTTCCCCATGCGTTCCCATTCCTTCCAGCTTGGCCCCGCCCGCCTGCTCGCCCTGCCCTCTGGCGCGCTGCACTGGCCCGACATGGCGCTTCTGGTCGTATCGGACCTGCATTTTGGCAAGTCTGAACGCATGGCGCGGCGCGGCGGCGCACTGCTGCCGCCTTACGAAAATCAGGCGACACTGGCCAAGCTGGACGCCGATATCGAAGCGCTGCGCCCTGCGCGGGTGATCTGCCTTGGCGACAGTTTCGATGATCTGACCGCCGCCGACCAGATGGCCGAAGGTGACCGGCTGTGGCTGACCCGTCTGATGGCCGGGCGCGACTGGGTCTGGCTTCTTGGCAACCATGATGCAGGTCCGGTGGACCTTGCCGGACGGCATCTGGCCGCACTGGCAGTCGAAGGCGTGACCTTCCGCCATATTGCCGAACCCGGCGCGGCGCTGGAAGTGTCGGGCCATTACCACCCCAAGGCGCGGCTGCCGGGGCGCACGGCGCCCTGTTTCCTGATCGACGCGGCGCGGGTGATCCTGCCTGCCTACGGCACCTTCACCGGCGGGCTGGATTGCGGGCATCCGGACCTGGTGGCGCTGATGTCGGGCCAGGCGTTGGCGGTGCTGACGGGGGCGCAGTGTCTCGCAAGGCCGATGCGGGGGTAGGCGCGAAGAGTCGGGCTGTCGCCCGACCTACTCGAAATCGTGAGGGACAGGCGGTCTGGTAAGGAGAAGTAGTTCGGACGACAGCCCGACATCCGCGAAGGGACTCGGGCTATCTGGTTATGGGTAGGGTGCCGTGCTTGCACGCACCTAGGCCGTCAGCCCCTCGGGTTCCGCCAGCCCATGCGCGCGGCAGCAGGCGGTCACGGTGTTGGCCAGCAGGCAGGCGATGGTCATCGGGCCAACGCCACCCGGCACCGGGGTGATCGCGCCAGCGACCGCCGCCGCCGAGGCATAGTGGACATCGCCCACCAGCCTGGTCTTGCCGTCGCGTAGGGTGCGGTTGATGCCGACGTCGATCACCGTCGCACCCGGCTTCACATACTCGCCGGTCAGCATCTCGGGCCGGCCCACGGCGGCGACCAGAATGTCGGCGCGGCGGCAAACCTCGGCCAGGTCCTTGGTGCGGCTGTGCGCGATGGTCACGGTGCAGCTGTCGCCCAGCAGAAGTTGCGCCATCGGCTTGCCGACGATGTTCGACCGGCCGACGACCACCGCATTCAGCCCGGCCAGCTTGCCCAGATGATCCCGCAGCATCATCAGGCATCCCAGCGGCGTGCAGGGCACCATGCTTTTCTGCCCCGTCCCCAGCAGCCCGACGTTCGAGATGTGGAACCCGTCCACATCCTTGGCCGGGTTGATCGCGTTGATCACCAGATCGCTGTCCAGATGCGGGGGCAGCGGCAGTTGCACCAGAATCCCATGCACCGCCGGATCGGCGTTCAACTTGCCGATCAGGGCCAGCAGGTTGGCTTCGGACGTGTCCACGGGCAATCTATGTTCGTAGGAGTTCATCCCCACTTCCACGGTCGAGGCGTGCTTGTTCTTCACATAGACCTGACTGGCCGGATCCATCCCCACCAGCACCACGGCGAGGCCCGGCGTGATGCCAGCTTCCTCCCGCAGCCGCGCCACATGCCCCGCCACCTGGCCCCGCACCTTTGCCGCGAAAGCCTTGCCGTCAATCACCGTCGCCGTCATGTCCTGCCTACCAACTTCATCTTGGGAAAAAAACCTCCACTGGGGGTCCGGGGGGTGTGAAACCCCCCGACTTTCTTAGAACAGCCCCTCGACAAAGCCGCTTTCGTTCAGCCGGATCACCTCGGCGCTGGGCACTTTCGGCAGGCCCGGCATCGTCATGATCTCACCGCAG
>JANLQT010000221.1:0-4862 GCA_031368035.1 Rhodobacterales bacterium
GGCGGCGGCACCTATGCGATGGAGGCGGTCGCCCGCCAGTTCGGCCAGGGCCACGCCCTGATCGTGCGGAACGGCTGGTTCTCCTACCGCTGGACCCAGATCTTCGAGGCGGGCGGTTTCGCCAAGGAAACCACCGTGGTGATGGCCCGCGCCGCCGGAAACTCCCCCCAATCCCCCTTCGCCCCGCCACCCATCGAAGAGGTCACAGCCAAGATCCGCGAAACCAAACCCGACGCCGTCTTCGCCCCCCATGTCGAAACTTCCTCCGGCATCCTCCTGCCCGACAGCTATGTCGCGGCCCTCGCCGGCGCCGCCCATGAAGTGGGCGCGCTGATGGTCCTCGACTGCATCGCCTCGGGTTGCATCTGGGTCGACATGGAAGCGACCGGCGTCGATGTCCTGATCTCGGCCCCTCAAAAAGGCTGGTCCGCCTCACCCTCCGCCGGGATCGTGGTGCTGAGCCCCCGCGCCGAGGCCCGGCTGGCCGAGACGACCTCCAACTCCTTCGCGCTGGACCTGAAGAAATGGCGCAGCATCATGGAGGCCTATGAGAAAGGCGGCCATGCCTACCACGCCACCATGCCGACCGACGCGATCCTTGGGATGCGGGATGCGATGATGGAAGCGAAGGGCCTGGGGTTCGAGGCGGCCAAGGCCGCGCAATGGGCCCTTGGCCGGGCTGTGCGGGCGATACTGGCCGAGAAGGGCGTGACGTCAGTCGCCGCCGAGGGCTATCAGGCGCCGGGTGTGGTGGTCTCCTTCACCGCCGATCCGGACGTGCAGAACGGGTCGAAGTTCCGCGCCCTCGGCTACCAGATCGCGGCGGGGGTGCCGTTGCAGGTTGGGGAAGGGGCCGAGTTCCGGACGTTCCGGCTGGGGCTGTTCGGTCTCGACAAGCTGAAGGACGTGGAGGCGACGGTGGCGAGGTTGCGAGTGGCGGTGGACAAGGTGTTGTAGGATGGGTGATTCACCCATCATTTGACTGGCGTCACGGAAATGATGGGTGAATCACCCATCCTACGGGATAAGCGCCTTTCCGGCGCTTCCATCCCCTCCGTCCAGACCCAATACCCAACCGGCGCCTCTGCCCCGACCGTCAGCACGAAATGCCCGCCTTTGGCGTCGATGGCGTGAATAACCACCTCCGCCAGAAACCCGCCGCGCAGTGACAGCAAATCCTCCCCCGCCGCGCGCACCGCCGCCTCGACCGAGGCCCCCAGCCGCATCTCCTCGACCACCCTATGCGCCGTCACCCCTCGCATCGTCATCTCGCCGGTATGCGTGCAGGCGGCGGCCCCATACCGGCTGTCGGCATAAAACCCCGCCCCCGGGATCGGCGCATCCCCGACCCGGCCTGGATATTTCCAAGCCCAGCCCGAAGTCGACGTCGCCACCCCAAGGCTGCCCGCCCCATCCTGCCCCAGAAACACCGTGGTATCCCGCACCTTTTCGGGATCGGTGATCGCTGACAGAAGCGGGATCAACGGCACATCCGGAAACGCCGCTTGCTCGGCAGGGGACAGCAGCCCCGCCAGCCTTTGCCACCAGACGCGGCGGCTGTCCGGGTGCAACACCTCTTCCGGGCCAAACCCCAGCTCCTCAGCAAACTGCCGTGCCCCCGCGCCCGACAGCATCACATGCGGCAGGCGCTCCATCACTGCCTCGGCCAGACGCGCCACATGCAGAACGCCCGGCACCGCGGCGACGGCCCCGACGCGGCGCTCATCGCCCTCCATCACGGCACCATCGAACTCCATCACGCCCAGAAGGTTCGGCCAGCCGCCATAGCCGACGGACCGCACGGTCGGGGCCGCTTCGACCAGCGAGACGCCGTCCACCAGCGCCGGCACGGCCCGCGCTCCCGCCTTCAGCGCGGCAACGGCGGCTGCAATCCCCGGCCAGGCCTCTACGTTCCCAAGCACGATCATGCTGCGCCCAAATTCATCTTGGCCCAAATACTCACCTTAAAACCCATCCTTCACCGCTTCCATCACCACATGGGTCGAGGTCGAGGCAACATGGGGCAGGGCGGAAATCCTTTCGCCCAGAACGCGTCGATAGTCCTGAATGTCGGCCGTCCGAACCTTCAGCAGATAGTCAAACCGACTCGCCATCATGTGGCATTCCTCGATTTCCGGCACCGCCAGGACCGCGCGGTTGAAGGCCTGTAGCGCGGCTTCGCGGGTGTCGGACAGGCGCACTTCGACAAAGGCGACATGGGCGCGGCCCAGTTTGACCGGGTCCAGATTGGCGCGGTAGCCCCGGATGATCCCGGCGGCTTCAAGCCGCTTGATACGGGGAAGCACCGGGGTTTTTGACAAACCCACCCGCTCGGCCAGAAGCGTGGCGCTGATGCGTCCGTCGGCGGCGGGTTCGCGCAAGATCGCGGCGTCGAACCCATCAACGGTCAAATGCGCTGTCCTTTCGCGATACTTTGGTGAGTTGGACTGCGAATGATCCAAACTTCAGTCCAACGGTCCAGCATGATTGCCGTAAAATCCCTGAAAAAGGAAGGTCAGCCATGAGTCACTGGACGAGAGTCGCAAGCGAAACCTACACCCCGGAAGCCGCTCTCGTGCCAAGCCTCATCGCCGAGGCGGCCTTGTCGTCAGAGGCGCGCGCAAAGATCGCGGCCGCGGCTGCGAGCCTTGTCGCACGCATCCGGTCCCAGGCGCGGCCTGGCTTGATGGAGGTGTTTCTCGCTGAATACGGGCTGTCCACCCAAGAGGGCGTGGCCCTGATGTGCCTGGCCGAGGCCCTGCTGCGGGTGCCCGATGCCGAAACTGTCGACCGGCTGATCGAAGACAAGATCGCGCCTTCAGACTGGGGGCGGCATCTGGGGCGTTCGGCCTCGAGCCTGGTGAACGCCTCGACCTGGGCGCTGATGCTGACCGGCAAGGTGCTGGAGGACAAGGGCGATTCGGCTGAGCTAGGCGTGGTGGGACATCTGCGCAGCGCGGTGGCGCGGGCGATCAAGGAGATGGGCCGGGCCTTCGTGCTGGGCGAGACGGTTCATGCCGCCATGGCGCGGGCGGCAAGCTGGCAGGCGCGGGGCTATACGTTCTCGTATGACATGCTGGGCGAGGCGGCGCGGACAGAAGAGGATGCCCGCCGCTATCACCTGGCCTATTCCCGCGCGATCACCGCCTTGGCGGGTGCCGCCACGGGCCGCAACGTCCGCGACAATCCCGGTATCTCGGTCAAGTTGTCGGCGCTGCATCCGCGGTATGAATGGGGCCAGCGCGCCCGGGTCATGGCGGAACTATGCCCGCGGCTTCTGGCTTTGGCGGGGCTCGCGCGGTCGGCGGGGATCGGCTTGAACATCGACGCCGAAGAAAGCGACACTTTTGTTGTCGATGGAGGTGATCGAACAGGTACTGTCTGACCCGTCGCTGGCCGGTTGGGACGGTTTCGGCGTGGTGGTGCAGGCCTATAGCCGCCGCGCCGGGGCGGTGGTTGACGGGTTGCACGCGCTGGCGGTCAGGCTGGACCGCAGGATCATGGTGCGGCTGGTGAAGGGCGCCTATTGGGACAGCGAGGTCAAGCGCGCGCAAGTGCTGGGACTGCCGACATTTCCGGTGCTGACCCGCAAAGAGGCGACGGACGCTTCGTACCTGGCCAATGCGCGCAAGCTGTTGGGCATGACGGGGCGCATCTATCCGCAGTTCGCCACGCACAACGCCCATACGGTGGCGGGCGTCCTGCACCTTGCCAATGCGATGAAAATCGGGGTGCAGGCCTTTGAATTTCAACGCCTGCATGGAATGGGCGAGGCGCTTCATGATCTGATCCTGAACGGGCATGGCGCGCGTTGCCGCATCTATGCGCCGGTGGGCGCGCACCGCGATCTTCTGGCCTATCTGGTGCGGCGGCTTTTGGAGAACGGTGCCAATTCCAGCTTCGTGAACCAGATCGTCAACGGCGATATCCCGCCCGAAACTGTCGCAGCCTGCCCACTGACGCGGCTGGAAAGCTTTCCGGACCTCGCAAACCCGATCCTGGCAACCGGCGCCGAACTGTTCCCCGGCCGGGTCAATTCGCAGGGGCTGGATCTGACAGACCCCGGTGATCTGGACCGGATTGAGGCCGCGCGCGGGCCGGGGCGCATTAGCCTGTATTCCGCCGCTCCCCTCCTCGCTGCCGGGGCTCGGGGGGCAGCGCGCGAGATGCGCCGCTCGCCCACCGATGAGAGCGAAATCGGAGAGGTGCGGTGGTCCGCGCCGAAGGATGTCGAGACGGCATTGTCGCTTGCGCGCCCCTGGGCCGACGTGCCGGCTGGGCGGACGGAGGTGCTTAACCGCGCGGCGACGCTTTTTGAGGCCGAGATGGGGCCGATCCTTGCGCTTCTGACGCGCGAGGCGGGCAAGACCGTGCCGGATGCCGTGTCCGAACTGCGCGAGGCGGTGGATTTTCTGCGCTATTACGGCGGCGGTGCGGGTCAGCCTCATCCGGCGCGCGGCATCTTCGCCTGCATCAGCCCCTGGAACTTTCCCTTGGCGATCTTCACGGGTCAGATCGTGGCAGCTCTTGCGGTGGGCAATGCGGTCATCGCCAAACCCGCCGAGCAGACCCCGCTGATCGCCCATCTTGCGGTCACTTTGCTGCATCGGGCCGGGGTGCCGGCCTCGGCGCTGCAACTTCTGCCCGGTGATGGCGCAATCGGCGCGGCTTTGACGCAAGATCCGCGGATTGCCGGGGTCGCCTTCACGGGTTCGACGGACACCGCGCGGGTGATCCGCAGGACCATGGCGCAGCATCTGTCGCCCGGCGCGCCGCTGATCGCCGAGACCGGCGGGCTGAACGCAATGGTGGTGGATAGCACCGCTTTGCCCGAACAGGCGGTGCGCGACATTCTGGCTTCG
>JANLQT010000294.1:0-10810 GCA_031368035.1 Rhodobacterales bacterium
TGCCACGAGGCGGGGGCGGCGGTGATGATCCAGCTGACCCATCTGGGGCGGCGCACGCGGTGGGACAAGGGCGACTGGCTGCCGGTGGTGGCGGCGGGTCCGGGGCGCGAACCGTCGCATCGGGCATTCCCCAAGGTGATCGAGGATTGGGATATTGCTCGGGTGGTCCGGGATTTTGGTGACGCGGCGGAGCGGATGAAGGATGCGGGGCTCGATGGGGTGGAGTTCGAATGCTACGGGCATTTGCTGGACCAGTTCGTCTCGCCGCTGACCAACGCGATGGAGGCGCCATATGGGGGCAGTCTGGAGAACCGGGCGCGGTTTGCGCTGGAGGTGCTGGCGGAGTGCCGGAAGCGGGTGGGGCCGGGGTTTCTGCTGGGGATGCGCTATACGGCGGACGAGGGGACACAGGGCGGGCTTAGCGACGAAGAAGGCATCATGCTGGGCAAGATGTTCCGGGATTCGGGGCTGGTGGATTTCCTGAACGTCATCAAGGGGCGGATTCATACCGACGCGGCGATGACCGATGTGATCCCGATTCACGGGATGAAGTCAGCGCCGTTTCTGGAGTTTGCGGGGCGGGTGCGGGCCGAGGTGGGGATGCCGACGTTCCACGCGGCACGGATTCCGGATGTGGCGACGGCGCGGCACGCGGTGGCTTCGGGGCAGTTGGATATGGTGGGGATGACGCGGGCGCATATGGCGGACCCGCATATCGTGCGGAAGATCATCGAGGGGCGCGAGGCGGATATAAGGCCCTGCGTCGGCGTGACCTATTGTTTGGACCGGATCTATCAGGGCGGGATGGCTTTGTGCATCCACAACCCGGCGACGGGGCGCGAGGAGGTCATTCCGCATGACATTCCGCCTGCACAGAGCCTGAAACGGGTGATCGTGGTCGGGGCCGGGCCGGGCGGTTTGGAGGCGGCTCGGGTGGCGGCGGAGCGGGGGCATCGGGTGGTGGTGTTCGAGGCGGCGGCGCAGGCGGGGGGGCAGGTAAGGTTGCTCGCGCGGCAGAAGCGGCGGGCGGAGTTGATCGGGATCATCGACTGGCGCATGGCGCAATGCGCGGCTTTGGGGGTGGAGTTTCGGTTCAACACCTGGGCGGAGGCGGAGGATGTTTTGGCCGAGACGCCGGACGTGGTGATCGTGGCGACGGGCGGGTTGCCGCAGAAGGATATCCTTGACAGTGGGAATGAGTTGACGGTTTCGGCTTGGGATATCCTGTCGGGCGATGTGAAGCCGGGGAGCAACGTGCTGCTGTTTGACGACGCGGGAGATCATACCGCGATGCATGTCGCTCAGATGCTGGCGGAATCGGGGGCGAAGGTCGAGGTGATGACGCCGGACCGGACGTTTGCGCCTGAGGTGTATGGGATGAATCTGGTGCCCTATATGCGGGCTTTGCAGGACAAGGATGTGGTGTTCACCGTGACCTATCGGCTGACCAGCGTGGCGCGGGCGGGGAACCAGATCGAGGCGACGATCGACAGTGACTATCGGCCGGTGGGACGCAAGGCGCTGTATGATCAGGTGGTGGTGAACCACGGGACGGCGCCGCTGGACCAGTTGTATTTCGACTTGAAGCCGCTGTCGGGCAACAGGGGCGCGGTGGATTATGAGGCGTTGATCGAGATTAGACCACAGCCCGCCACGCCGGGATTCCAGCTTTACCGAATCGGCGATGCGATAGAGTCGCGGAACATCCATGCGGCGATTTATGACGGGTTGCGGTTGATGCTCGCGGTCTGAAAGACGTTAAAATGCCGAGGGTTAAGCCTTGGTGAACCTTGGCGTGCGATACCTGACCTTGGGTGTGAATACGGGTGTGGGAATGGCAGGGCAGTCAAATGCCGCGCCAGTCATCATCAAGCGGAAGAAGATCATTGTCGCGGGCGGTCACCACGGTGGGGCGTGGAAAGTGGCCTATGCTGACTTCGTGACGGCCATGATGGCCTTCTTCATGCTGATGTGGCTGTTGAACGCGACAACGGAAAAGCAACGCAAGGGCATTGCGGATTATTTCAATCCGACGATCCCGATCAACCGCGTCTCGGGCGGGGGGGACGGGGCGTTTGGCGGTGATTCGGTGTTCACCGAGGACACGCTGGCGCAAAACGGTGTGGGCGCCACGGCGATGATGCCGACCGAAAGCCGCATGGCGCGGGGCGAGGCGCAGGACAAGACCGGCGCGCATGACGGCGACGTCTCGGATCAGCAACAGGTGATGCAGGACGTTGAACGCACGCTGATCGCGCGGGGCGGCGAAAGCCAGACCATGGAGCAGCTTTTGCGCCATGTGATCACCCGCGTGACCGATCAGGGGCTGGTGATCGAGCTGTTCGACCTGGAAGATCAGCCGCTGTTTTTGGGCGATACCGATCAGCCGAGCGATGCGCTGAAAAGCCTTGCCACGCTGCTCGCACAGGTCTTGGCGGTGGCGGAAAATCAGGTGGCCATCGACGCTTACGTGAGGACCTATCCGATCACGCTGATCGAGAACCCGGTCTGGGACCTGTCCGCGGCGCGGGCGCAACGGACGCGCGCGCTGATCGAACTGGGCGGGCTGGACGACGGGCGCATCGACCGGATCAGCGGTCACGCCGACCGCAAGCCCGCGGTGGCCGACCCCACGGCAGCGCGCAACAACCGCATCGAGGTGGTGCTGATCCGCAAGGATCGCTGATCCGCAAGGATCGCTGATCCGCAAGGATCGCTGATCCGCAAGGATCGCTGATCCAGAAGGCCGAGGCAGAATCCTCGTTTTCGTTAGGCCGATCTTAAGGCGCCCGGAGCAAGTTTCGATCCCATATAGGTCGAAGCTTCAGAAGGGCACCTCCGCATGACCATTTCCTCTACGTTCAACGCTGGCGTCTCGGGTCTGACCGCGAATGCCAACCAGTTGTCGGCGATTTCCGACAACATCGCCAATTCCGCCACCTATGGCTACAAACGCGCGCAGACGGATTTCTCGGCGATCGTGGTGCATGGCGGCAATGGGTCCATCTATACGGCGGGCGGGGTGCGCACCTCGACCATGCGGCTGATCGACGAACGGGGGCCGCTGATCGCCACCTCGAACCCGACCGACCTTGCGATCGACGGTCCGGGGTTCATGGCGGTGACCACGGCGGCGGCGGTCAATGGCAGCGGCGGGGCCTATCCGGTGTCGCTGGTGACGACGGGATCGTTCATGCCCGACGCGGATGGCGTGCTGATGACGCAATCTGGCCAGGTGCTGATGGGCTGGCCGGCGGATCAGGATGGCGTCATCCCGGACTATCCGCGCGATACGATGTCCTCGCTGGTGCCGGTGACGGTCAATTCCAGCGAATATGTCGCCAACCCGACCACGCAGATGACGCTGGGGGTAAACCTGCCCGCCACCTCGACCGAGGATGGGGCGGACGGCGCGCCCTTCTCGCTGTCGTCAGAGTATTACGGCAACCTCGGCACCTCGGAATCGCTGAACTATACGTTCACGCCGACGCTGCCCGCCCCAGGGGGCGCCGCGACCAACACCTGGACGATGACCGTCACCGACAGCGCCTCGGCCAATGCGGTGGTGGGCGAATACACGCTGACGTTTGATTCCAGTCAGGCCAATGGCGGCACTCTGGCCTCGGTCACGACGGTCTCGGGTGCGGCCTATGATCCGGCGACGGGCACGATTCCCTTGGTCGTCGGCGGCGGCACCATCAATCTGGGCATCGGCATCCCGGGCGAGACCGGCGCCATGACGCAACTTTCCGACACGTTCGCGCCGGTGTCCGTCACCAAGGATGGATCCCCGGTGGCCACGATGACCTCGGTCGAGATTGACGCCAACGGCATGCTTTACGGGATCTATGACCAAGGCTTCACCAAGGTGCTGTACCAGATTCCGGTGGTGAATGTGCCCAACCCCAACGGGCTCGTCTCGCTCAGCAACCAAGCCTATCAGATGTCCAACGACAGCGGCCCCTTCTATCTGTGGAATGCCGGCGACGGCCCGACCGGCACCACGGTCGGCTATTCGCGCGAGGAATCCTCGGTGGATGTGGCGACGGAACTGACGCAGCTGATCACCACCCAGCGCGCCTATTCCTCGAACGCCAAGGTCATCCAGACCGTGGACGAGATGTTGCAGGAAACCACCAACCTGAAGCGGTAAGGACCGAAGATGAGCATCAACAGCAGCCTGTCGAGCGCCCTGTCCGGTCTGTCGGTCGCCGCCCGCCGGGCCGAGGTCGTCGCCTCAAACATCGCCAATTCCACGACGCCCGCCTATGGCCGCCGCGTGCTGCAAATTGCGGCCCGCACCACCGGCACGCACGGCTACGGGGTCACCGCGACCGGCGTGACACGGGTGATGGACATGCGCGTGGTGGGCGAGCGGCGGCTGGCGGATTCCGATGCGGCCGGCAGGTCAACGCTGGCGAGCTTTTACAAGGCGCTGGAAATGAAGATCGGCTCGCCGGATGAGCCGCAATCGCTGAACGGGCGGGTCGCCGCGCTGAACCAGACGCTGCTGGAGGCGACGTCGCATCCTGAAAGCGAAGCGCGGCTGGATCAGGTGGCCTCGTCGGCCAAGGCACTGGCCAGCACGCTCAAGACGGTGTCGGACACGATTCAGGACCAGCGCGTCGCGGCCGATACCGAGATTTCCAATCAGGTGCAGCGGCTGAGCGACGCGCTGAACCGCGTGGCCGACCTGAACTCGCAGATCCGCAGCAATTCGGGGGCCGGGTCGGACCCTTCGGCGCTGATGGACCAACGACAGCAGCTGATTGATTCCATCGCCACCATTGTTCCCGTGCGCGAATACGACCGCGGCAATGGCCAGATTGCGCTGATGACCTCGGGCGGGCAGATGCTGGTGGATGGCGGCGTCGCCAAGATCGAATTCTCGCCGGTGGGGGTGATCTCGCCCGCGATGACGCTGCAAAGCGGCGCGTTGGGCGCGCTGATGATCGACGGGCGGGCCGTCGATGCGGTGGGCGACAACAGCCCGGTCGCCGGCGGGTCGCTTGCGGCCCTGTTCAAGGTGCGCGACGTGGACGGGGTTGAAGCCCAGACCCGGGTCGATGCCGTGGCGCGCGATCTGGTGGAGCGGTTTCAGGACCCCAGCCTTGATGCCACGCGCGCGCCGGGCGATCCGGGCCTGTTCACCGACGGCATTTCCGCTTTCGATCCCGCCAACGAGGTCGGCCTGTCGCAGCGGCTGAAGCTGAACGCGCTGGTCGATCCGGACGCCGGCGGCCAGCTTTGGCGCTTGCGGGACGGCCTTGGCGCCACCGTGCCGGGCCCCAGCGGCAATGCCGCGTTGCTGAACGCCTGGGAAGGCGCACTGACGGCAGACAGGAGCCCGGTCTCTGGCAATTTCATGACCGGCGCGCGCAGCTTTTCAGAACTTTCCGCGGATTTCACCTCGCAGGTGTCCACCTCGCGGCTGGGCGCCGAAAGCGATGCTGCCTATGCCCAGGCCCAGGCCGACACGATGAAAAGCATGGAGCTGGAGAACGGCGTCGATACCGACCAGGAAATGCAGGACCTGTTGCAGATCGAGCAGGCCTATGCCGCCAATGCCAAAGTGATGTCCACGATCGACGACATGATCAAACAACTGATGGACCTTTGAAATGATGGACCTTTAAGATGACTGTGCTTTCCGTCGGCGATCTTGCGCAAATGTTCCTGCTGAAACGGCAAAACGCGCTGACCAAGCAAGCCCTCACCGACCGCGCGACCGAGCTGACGACCGGCCTCGCTGCCGACAAGGGCGCGCATGTGTCGGGCGATTTCGCGCCGCTGGCCAGCCTGCAAACCTCGCTGGCGCAGATGAGCGGTTATGCCGCGGTCAACATGGAAGCCGGGGGAATGGCCGAAGCGATGCAGACGGCGCTGGACGTGATCGACCGGCAAAGCATCTCGGCGTCTTCGGTGCTGCTGCTGGCCGGAAACGGCGGGGCGGCGACCAGTCTGGGGGTGGTGGGCGGCCAGACCGAGGATGCGTTCCGCACCGCGATGTCGGCCCTGAACGCGCGCTATGGCGACCGCAGCCTGTTCGCCGGGCAGAACACCGACACGACAGCGCTGGGCAGCGCCGATACCGTCATGTCCGACCTGATCTCGGCGACCGCCGGGGCGCTGACGGTGCAGGATGTGACCACGGCTCTGGACAGCTATTTTGCCGATGGCGGTCCGTTTGACACCACGATCTATCAGGGCGGCGCGGCGATGTCCGCACTGAAGGTCGGCCCGGAAGAGACGGCCCAGCTGGATATCCGCGCCACCGACCCGGCGCTGAAAGCCACGCTGAAAGCCCTCGCCATGGGGGCGCTGCTGGCGCATGGCGTGCTTGGCGGCAGTCAGACCGCGCAGGCGCAGCTGGCCCAGACCGCTGGACAGGCGCTGATCGCGGCGCAAGGTGACGCCGTGCAACTGGCGGCGCATCTTGGCACAGTGCAGGCGCGGATCGGGGATGCCGACACGTCCAACCAGGCGCAGATCACCTCGTTGAAGATCGCCCAGTCGAAATTGATGTCGGTCGATCCCTACGAGGCGACCACCTTGTTGGAGCAAGCCCAATCCCAGCTTGAATCGCTGTACACCATCACCGCCCGCATGGCGCGGCTAAACCTGACGGATTACCTGTGATGAGGCTTTCACTCGCCGTTGCGCTGTGCTTCACCGCCCTCACCCCGGCCTTTGCCGAGCCGGTTCGCATCAAGGATCTCGTGGAGTTCGATGGCGTGCGCGGCAATGATCTGGTCGGCTATGGCCTGGTGGTCGGGCTGAACGGGTCGGGCGATGGCGTGCGCAATTCGCCCTATACCGAAGAGATCATGTCCAACCTGCTGGAACGGCTTGGCGTGAATGTGTCCGGCGAGAAATTGCAGCCCAAGAACGTGGCGGCGGTGTTCGTCACCGCCTCGCTGCCGCCGTTCGCCCGCACCGGCGGACGGGTGGACGTCAGCGTTTCAGCCATGGGGGATGCGAAAAGCCTGCTGGGCGGGACGCTGATCATGACGCCGCTGAACGGGGCGGACGGGCAGATCTACGCCGTGGCGCAGGGCGCGGTGATCTCGGGCGGGATCTCGGCGGAAGGCCAGTCGTCCAAGGTGGTGCAGGGTGTGCCGACGGCGGGGGTGATCCCGTCCGGCGCGCGGGTGGAACGCGAGGTCGATTTCGACTTCACCACGATGAAGGAAGTCCGGTTGGGGCTGCGCAATGCCGATTTCACCACGGCCGGACGGATCGAGACCGCGATCAACAGCGAATTTGGCGCGCGCGTGGCCACCATGGTGGATTCGGGCACAGTGGTGGTGGATATCGGCGCAACCGGCATCCGCTCACCGGCCCATGCCATCCAGCGGCTGGAGGATTTGCTGGTCGATCCCGAGGCGCGCGCGCGGGTCGTGGTGGACCAACGCTCTGGCACCATCGTGATGGGCAAGGATGTGCGAATTTCGGAAGTGGCGGTGGCACAGGGCAATCTGACGCTGCGGGTGGATGAAAACCCCGAAGTCGTGCAGCCCAACCCGTTCTCGCAAGGCAAGACCGTCACCGTGCCGCGCACCAAGACCGGGATCAACAATGCACCCGGCACGGGCCTGGCCATGGTGGGCGGCGGCACCAGCCTGTCCGAGGTTGTCGCGGGCCTGAACGCATTGGGCGTGACGCCGCATGACATGATCGACATTCTGAAAAGCATCAACGCCGCAGGGGCCCTTCACGCGGAATTCGTGGTGAACTGAGAGTGTCGCACGACAAAGGCCCGGGTCCTGAGACCCGGGCCTTTGTCGTGTTCGTCCTTAGTCAGGAGTAGCTGCGCACCAGCGCGGCCGAGATCAGGCCCCAGCCATTGGCGACCACGAAAAACGCCAGTTTGAACGGCAGCGAGACGACGGCGGGCGGCACCATCATCATGCCCATCGAGGTCAGGACGGCTGCGGTGACCAGGTCGATGATCAGGAAGGGCAGAAACACCAGAAAGCCGATCTGGAAGGCGCGCGAAATCTCGGACAGCATGAAGCTTGGCACCAGCAGTGACAGGGCAGCGTCGGGCGGGGCAAGGGCCGGGCCGGGGCGGATCGCTTGCAGCGCCTGAAACGTCGCAGGATCGACGCGGGCCGCCATGAAGGTGCGGAACGGGGCGATGATCAGCGGCAGGGCGGTTTGCAGATCCATCGCGCCGTTGGTCAGGGGGAGTGCGCCCTTGGTCCAGGCCTCGGTGAAGACCGGGTCCATCACATACCAGGTCAGAAACAGGCTGAGCGAGATGATCAGGATGTTGGGAGGCGATTGCTGCAGCCCCAGCGCCTGGCGCAGGATTGACAGAACGGTGACGATGAAGGGAAAGCAGGTCACCATCACCGCAAGGCCCGGCACGATGCTGAGCACGCCGACCAGCAGCATCAGCTCGATCGTCCGGGTGGACAGGGAAGCGCCGTCGCCGAAATTGACCGACAGCGATTGCGCGATGGCCGGGGCGGCCAGGCCGATGAGCGCGAGGCTCAGTGCGAGAAGCCGCCCTGCCCTCACAGCCCGCCCCGCAAATTGGCGACTTCCGTCAGCCGCACCGCCAGTTGGCCAGCCTGATCCCCCTCCAGCTCTTGCAACTCTCCCCGGGCGATCAGCCGGTCGCCGACGTAAAGTTCGACCGGGTCATCGACGCGGCGGTCCAGGGGCAGGACGGCATCGCGCGACAGGCGCAACAGGTCGCGGACCAGCGGCCGGGCCTTGCCGACCGAGATCGTTACCTCGATCGGGACTTGAGCAAAGGGGTTGGAATCGCTGAGCGGATCCATGGGTCATTCCTTTCCGGGAAGGTCGAAGAAGCCGCGCACGGCGGCGGAAATCTCTGTTACGGCGCGGTCGAGGTTCACCTCACGCTCCACATCGCCCAGTTTCAGATAGACCTGCCCCTCGCCCAGCGTGGGCTCCTCGACCAGGATCAGGGGCAGGCCGCTGGTCTTGGCGATCTGATCTTCGATCGCGCGGCGCGCGGCGGGGTTCAGCATCAGGGTGATCGGCGCATCCACAAGCCCTTCGGCAAGAGGCATCAGCACCTCCAGCACCTTGGCGGCCAGTGCGGCCTTGGCGATGGCGGGCAGAAGTTGGCTGACCACCTGGCGCAACAATGGCTCGACGGCTTTCAGCACATGGCTGCGCGCTTCGTGATAGGTGAAGGACAGGCTTTGCAAACTGCGCGCAAGGTCGGCGGAAACGCGGGACTGGTCATCGGCCTGGGC
Organism: Rhodobacterales bacterium; assembly: GCA_031368035.1. Taxonomy (GTDB): domain Bacteria; phylum Pseudomonadota; class Alphaproteobacteria; order Rhodobacterales; family Rhodobacteraceae; genus Stagnihabitans. Next base: position 9,237 of record JANLQT010000294.1, read on the forward strand.
GGCGGCTGCATCCTCCCAACCCGCGGAATAGCCGCTTTCGAACGAGGCCAGTTTGGCGTCCTCCAAAGCGCCGGTGTCGAGCACGACCGTTTCGGACTGGCCGGCGCTGACGGGCATTTCGCTTTCAAAGACTTCCAGCCGCAGGACCATCACACGCGCTCCTCATCCGGTTCCATCCAGCCGCGCAGAATTTCGACCGATTCGGCCTGACGCTCCTCGATCAGGCGGCGCAGGCGCGCGACCGGATCGTTGCCGGGGGCCTCGCCCTCGTCCTCGCCGCCGAGCAGGGCAAAGCCGTCGCCATCGTCGATCTCGCCGGTCAGGGCCATGCCATCCGCGCCAACGAAATCGCTGGCATTGGCCACGCCCGGCAAGGCCAGCCGCGCTTCGGGAGGTGGCAAAGCGGCAGCGCGGCGGGCCCCGGTCAGCACCGGACGAACGACGAAGAGGCCAAGCACCAAAGCCACCAAAGCCAGCACCGCGAGCTGGATCGCCGACATCAGGTCGATCTTGCCGATATGCGAGAGAAGCCCGGCATCAGCGCTGGTGCCTTCGGCCAGCGTCGGCTGGAACAGCATGGACTTGATGGTCAGAACATCGCCGCGCACCGTGTCCAGCCCGGCGGCAGAGCTGACCAGCTCTTGCAGGGCCGCCAGTTCCGCAGCAGAGCGCGGCTGCAGGCTGACCGTGCCATCCGCCGCCTTCACCGCCTCGCCGTCCACCAGCACCGCCACCGAGATCTTGCGCACCGAGCCCGGCAATTTCAGAACCTCGGTTCGGGTATTCGAGACCTCGTAATTCACCTTTTCCTGCTTTTCCGAATTCTGGCTGGTGTTTTGCGAACCGCCGTTCGTATTGCCGCTCGGCAGGTTTGACGCGACGGTCACACTGCCGTTCGTGCCATTGGAATTGCCGGATTTTTCCTGCGTCTCCGAGGAAATGGCGACCCGGCTTTGCGGATCGAAGGTGGTCTGGGTGACCTGCTCGCGGTCGGTGACAACATCGACCGCCACTTCGACCACCGACTTGCCTGGCCCGACCCGCGCATCAAGCAGATGTTCAAGGTTCTTGCGAATCTCGGCAGCGCGCGCGTCGCCCCCCACAAGGGGATTCGCATCGCCATTTTCGCTGGGCATGAGGCCCGCGACCGAATCGATCACCGCCACATCGTCGGCCTTCATGCCCGACACCGCCCCGGCGATCAGATGCCGGATCGCATTGGCCTGCATAGCCGAAAGGCCGCCGCAGCGGGTGGTCACGGTGACTGAGGCGGTCGGCACCTGTTCGGGCTGGAACAGTTCTGTCGGCGTGCGGGCCAGATGCACCCGGGCAGAGCGAATCTCGGGCAGAGCAAGGATGGTGCGGGCCAGCTCGCCCTCTTTGGCGCGCCAATAGGCGGCGTCGAACATCTGCGAGGTGGTGCCAAAGCCGGTCAGCCCGTCCAAGAGTTCATATCCGCCTTCGCCCACCGCCGGCAGACCCTGGCCCGCCAGCACCATCCGCAAGGAATCACGCGCGCTTTCAGGGACATAGATCGCATCGCCGCGCACTTCATAGGTGACGTTGCGCTGATC
>JANLQT010000299.1:0-5260 GCA_031368035.1 Rhodobacterales bacterium
CAGGCCGATATCGCCACTCCGGTGCTGCGCTGCGATGGGCGCGCGGTTGCCGGTTTTCTGGCGGACCGGCGGGCCGGGCGGGTTGGCGGCACCACGGCGGTCTTTGATGCGAAAGGGCGGGCCTTGTACTTTTCCAAGGAAGTCATCCCCTACACCGGCCAGATCTATGCCGACGGCGCCCCGACGCCGGTGTTTCATCATGTCGGCGTCTATGCCTATCGTCCGGCGGCACTGGCGGCCTATCCGGGCTGGCCGATGGGGCCGCTGGAAACGCTGGAGGGGCTGGAGCAGTTGCGCTTCATCGAACAGGGCCGCCCGGTGCTGTGCGTCGAAGTTCAGGCGCGGGGGCGGGAATTTTGGGAACTGAACAACCCTTCAGACGTTCCGGTCATTGAAGCGATGATGGCACGGATGGACGGCGCCTGACGAATCGCAGGAGGAGGGAATTGGGCTTTCGCAGCGCGCGTTTGGGGAGGCGGGCGCACAACCCTAGGCTGAAAACCGCGCAACTCGGCGGGGTTCCGGCGTTTCGGGATCGCCACGTCAGGCGCAGATTCGCTACCCTGGCTGAGTAAGGACTGTTAAACTGAAACCGTGCGAGTGTATCCTTTGCCCCATGGGGCTGCAGTGATGGTGGAATCCAGATGAAGATCAAGAAAGTCACCAAGGCCGTGTTTCCGGTGGCCGGTTTGGGCACGCGGTTCTTGCCCGCCACGAAGTCGATCCCGAAAGAGATCATGACCTTGGTGGACCGCCCGCTGATCCAATACGCGATCGACGAGGCCCGGGCCGCGGGGATCAAGGAGTTCATCTTCGTCACCTCACGCGGGAAATCGGCGCTGGAGGATTACTTCGACTATTCGCCCGAGCTGGAAATGGCGCTGCGGAAGGCCGGCAAGGACGAGATGTTGCAGGTGCTGCGCGACACCAACATGGATTCGGGTGCGATTGCCTATGTGCGGCAGAACCGGCCGTTGGGCTTGGGTCATGCGGTCTGGTGCGCCAAGCGGCTGATCGGGAACGAGCCGTTCGCGGTGGTGCTGCCCGATGACGTGATCGCGGCGGAAAAGCCCTGTTTGCAGCAGATGATCGAGGCCTATGAGCAGACCGGCGGCAATGTCATCGCCGCGATGGAGGTCGCGCCAGAAAAGACCTCGTCCTACGGGGTGCTGGATGTGGCCGAGGACATGGGTGCGATCGTCAAGGTCAAGGGCATGGTGGAAAAGCCCAAAGCCGGGGACGCGCCGTCCAATCTGGCGGTGATCGGGCGGTATATCCTGACGCCGCAGGTGCTGGTCAATCTGAACAAGATCAAGGCCGGGACGGGCGGGGAAATCCAGTTGACCGATGCCATCGCGGAAGAGGCGAAGGTGGAGGGCCGGGTGTTCGGGTTCCGGTTTCGGGGCCAGCGCTATGACTGCGGCAGCAAGGCGGGGTTCTTGCAGGCGACGGTGGCGTTTGGGCTCGCGCGGCCGGATTTGCGGGAAGAGTTCTCGGCCTATCTGTTCGACCTGATGGCGATGCAGAAGGCGGCCCAGTAAGGCTGTGGCGGGTCTGGCAGACAGGCTGCGGTCTGGGCTGGAAGCGTATAAGCAGCGATGGAAACGGCGGCGATTGCTGCTGCGGGCGTGGCGCGCGCGGCGCGATATGACGGCGGTTTCGGACCGGACGGATTTGGTGCGGGCGGGGGATATCCTGGCCTTTGCCTGTGTGCGGAACGAGGGCGCCCGGCTGCCGTATTTCCTTGATCATCACCGGCGACTGGGCGTGCGGCATTTCTTCTTCGTGGACAATGAAAGCGATGATGGCAGCGCCGGGATGCTGGCGGATCAGCCCGATGTCAGTCTGTGGCGCACCTCGGCCAGCTATCGCGGCAGCCGGTTCGGGCTGGATTGGGTGGGCGCGCTGTTGCTGCGACATGGGGCGGGGCATTGGTGCCTGACGCTGGATGCGGATGAATTGCTGATCTATCCGGACTGGGAGCGACGCGATTTGCGGGCGCTGACCGGCTGGCTGGACGCGCGGGGCGCGCCGGGTTTTGCGGCGATGATGCTGGACCTGTATCCCAAGGGGCCTTTGTCGGCGGTTCAGCATCAGCCGGGGCAAGACCCGGTGCTGGCGCTGCCGTTTTTCGATGCTGGCCCCTATGAGCGGGTGGTGCAGCCGCGCTATGGCCAGACCGACATTCGCGGCGGGGTGCGGCGGCGGGTGCTGTTTGCGGAGGCGCCGGAACGCGCGCCGCATCTGCACAAGGTGCCGCTGGTGAAATGGCAGCGGCGGTATGCCTACCTCAGTTCCACCCATATCGCCTTGCCCCGGCGGCTGAACCGGGGGTTTGACCGCGCGGACCTGCCGACCGGGGTGCTGCTGCACACCAAGTTCCTGCCCGAGGTGCTGGTGAAATCGGCCGAGGAAAAGCTGCGGCGGCAGCATTTCACCCATGTGGAGCGCTTTGATCCCTATTACGACCTGATCCTGTCCGATCCGGACCTGTGGTGCGCGGACTCCCTGCGGTTTGACGGCTGGCGGCAGGTGCAGGCGCTGGGGCTGATGCAAGGCGGCGACTGGCAGGCGCTTTGATTGTTGCCGAAGGAGACACAGTGTTGTTCTTGCGGGGTCTTGGCTTTACTGTCGCATTCAGGCGCGACGGGGCGCGCGTACTCGCAGATTAACCGGGCTTTAAGCAAGACCGGCGACAACTGCGGGGACGGTTTCGGCGGGGGCGGCGTCGCGCAGGGGCGGGGACGGATTTGGGTATCACGCAACTGATCCGGTTAAGGATGAAACGCCGCTGGCGCCAGTGGCGGGCGTTCCGCAAACGGCATGAGATCAGGCGGGTCGCGGGCCGCACCAAGGCGATCAAGCCCAGCGATATCCTGCTGTTCACCACGCTTCGCAACGAACGGGTCCGGCTGGAGTATTTCCTGAAGTATTACCGCGATCAGGGCGTCAACCATTTCCTGATCGTGGACAATGACAGCAACGACGGCAGCCGGGAATTTCTGGCCGCGCAACCGGATGTGTCGATCTGGACCAGCAAGGCCAGCTATCGCAGCAGCCGGTTCGGGGTGGATTGGCTCAACTGGCTGCTGCGCCGGCACGGGCATGGCCATTGGTGCGTGACCGTCGATGTGGATGAGTTCATCGTCTATCCGTTCTGCGACAGCCGGCCCCTGCGGGCGCTGACGGATTGGCTGGATTCGTCGAACCTGCGGACGTTCTCGGCGATGATCCTCGACATGTATCCCAAAGGGCCGGTCGGCGGGCAACCCTATCGCGGCGGGCAGAACCCGTTCGAGGTGGCGCAGTGGTTCGACAGCGGCAATTATTCAATCCACCGCAACTGGTCGCTGGACAATCTGTGGATTCAGGGCGGGCCGCGGATGCGGATGTTCTTTGCCGACCAGCCCGAGGATGCCCCGGCGCTGAACAAGATCCCACTGGTGCGGTGGGACAAAAGCTTTGTCTATGTGGACAGCACCCACATGATCCTGCCGCGCGGTCTGAACCGGGTTTATGACGAATGGGGGGGCGAGAAGGCCTCGGGCTGCCTGCTGCACGCGAAGTTCCTGGACACATTCGCGGTGAAGGCGGCGGAAGAAATGTTGCGCGGCCAGCACTATGCGCACAGCCAGGAATACATCGCCTATCAGCGCAGCCTTGAGAGCCAGCCCGACTTGTGGTGCAAGTTCTCGGAGAAATACATCAATTGGCGGCAGCTTGAGATTCTGGGGCTGATGTCGAAAGGCAACTGGGCGTGACGGTTGGGTTCCTTATCCTGTGTCACACCGCGCTGAACCGCGCGGCGCAAGTGGCGCGCTATTGGGCGGAACGGGGTTGCCCGGTGGTGATCCATGTCGATGCGGGCGTGGCGCGGGCCGATCATGACGCGCTGGTGCAAAAGCTGGAAGATTTGCGGAACGTGCGGTTCTGCGCGCGGTTCACCTGCGAATGGGGGACTTGGGGGATCGTGGGGGCGGCTCAGACGGCGTCGGAGATGATGCTGCGCGAATTTCCGGGGGTGCGGCATGTGTATCTCGCCTCGGGATCGTGCCTGCCGCTGCGGCCGGTAGAGGAACTGCGGGCTTACCTCGACAGCCGGCCCAAGACCGATTTCATCGAAAGCGTGACGACGGAGGATGTGGGCTGGACGGTGGGGGGCCTTAATCTGGAGCGGTTCACGCTGCGGTTTCCCTTCAGTTGGCGGCGGCAGAGGCGGCTGTTCGACTGGTATGTGAAACTGCAACGCCGGGTGCGTTTCCGGCGGCGGGTGCCCAAGGGGATCGTGCCTCACTTAGGCAGCCAGTGGTGGTGCCTGACGCGGCAGACCCTGTCGGCGATCCTGGAAAACCCGGAACGGGGAGAGCTGGACCGCTATTTCAAACGGGTGTGGATTCCGGATGAAAGCTATTTTCAAACGATGGTTCGGCAATTTTCGGCAAATGTGGAAAGCCGTTCGTTAACTTTGTCGAAGTTCGATTTCTCGGGCAAGCCGCATATCTTTTACGACGACCATTTGCAGCTTCTGCGCCGGTCGGACTGCTTTGTGGCGCGGAAAATCTGGCCGGATGCCGACAAGCTGTATCACACCTTTCTGGCCCCCAAGGCCGACAGCCAGCCCGCGGCCGAGCCCAATCCGGGCAAGATCGACCGGCTGTTTTCCAAAGCGGTGGAGCGGCGGACGCAGGGGCGCGCGGGGCTTTACATGCAAAGCCGCTATCCGAACGAGAATTTCGAGAACGGGCGCACGGCGGCGCAATATTCGGTGTTCGAGGGATTCTCGGACCTGTTCGAGAATTTCGAGGTCTGGCTGGGCAAGGTCGCGGGCACCCGCGCACATGGGCATCTGTTTGCGCCCGACCGGGTGCATTTTGCGGGTGGTGAGACGGCGTTTACCGGCAGCCTGCCGGATTCGGCGCTGATCCGTGACTATAACCCCAAGTCTTTCCTGACAAATCTGATCTGGAACACAAGGGGCGAGCGGCAGTGTTTTCAGTTCGGGCCACAGGATTCGCAAGCGCTGTCCTGGTTCATGGCGGGCGATCCGAATGCACAGATTTCGGTGATCTCGGGGGCTTGGGCGATTCCGCTGTTCCATTCCAACCAGAATTTCTCGGAGATCCGGCGGCAGGCGGCGCTGCTGCAAAAGATCGAAAGCGAGCATATCGCGGTGCTGCGCGCGCCCTGGACCAAAGCCCGGGTGCGAATCTGGACGCTGTCGGAGTTCGTGGAAAACCCGATGGAGCCGTTGCAGGCGGTG
>JANLQT010000304.1:0-10298 GCA_031368035.1 Rhodobacterales bacterium
GAGGTCCAAAAGGGAAGCAGCGGAGCTTCGCAAGGCTTTTTTGAAGACAGAAATTGGGGGCTTCGCGCCCCCAAACCCCCGCGGGATATTTTTGCCTTCGGTGAATGGGCAAGAAAGGCCGCTCCGTTGGGGGGGAGGTGCCGGTCAATTCCCGGCATTTCATCTTGGCCCTCATCCTTGGGGCCCGTGGCAGCGCCCCGTCACCAGCCAGGCGCAGGGCCCTTCCCGCTTGACCCTGCCCCTGCGCTGAGGCAAGGCCTGCGCCATGCTGAAAATCGACGACATCACCTATGCCGTGGAAGGCCGCCCGCTGTTCGAGGGCGCCTCGGCCACCATTCCGACCGGCCACAAGGTCGGCATCGTGGGGCGCAACGGCGCGGGCAAGACCACGCTGGTCCGCCTGATCAAGGGCGAGCTGGCGCTAGAGGGCGGCACCATCAGCCTGCCCAACCGCGCCAAGATCGGCGGCGTGGCGCAGGAAGTGCCGTCGTCGTCCACCTCGCTGATCGACACGGTGCTTGCCGCCGACACCGAACGCGCCGCCCTGCTGGAGGAATCTGAGCATGCCCATGACCCGCACCGCATCGCCGAGATCCAGCACCGGCTGTCCGATATCGACGCCTGGTCGGCAGAGGGGCGCGCGGCGTCCATCCTGAAGGGGCTGGGGTTTGACGACGCGCAGCAACAGCAGCCCTGCTCGGATTTCTCGGGCGGCTGGCGCATGCGTGTCGCTTTGGCGGGCGTCCTGTTCGCGCAGCCCGACTATCTGCTGCTGGACGAGCCGACCAACTACCTTGACCTTGAAGGCGCGCTCTGGCTGGAAAGCTACCTCGCCAAATATCCCCACACCGTGCTGATCATCTCTCACGACCGCGGCCTGTTGAACCGCGCTGTCACCGGCATTCTGCATCTGGACAGCAAGAAGCTGACCTACTGGTCCGGCCCCTATGACCAGTTCGCCCGGCAGTTCGCCGAGCGGCGCGCCGTGCAGGCGTCCGAATCCAAGAAGGTCGAAGCCCGCCGCGCCCATCTGCAAAGCTTCGTCGACCGGTTCAAGGCCAAGGCATCGAAAGCCGTGCAGGCGCAAAGCCGGGTGAAGATGCTGGAGAAGCTGACGCCGATTGCTGCGCCGGAAGACATGGCCAAGGTGGTGTTCACCTTCCCCAAGCCCGAGGAACTCGCTCCGCCGATCATCACCATCGAGGGCGGCTCGGTCGGCTACGACAAGCGCGCCGTGCTGAAGAACCTGTCGCTGCGCATCGACCAGGACGACCGGATCGCGCTGCTGGGCCGCAACGGCGAGGGCAAGTCGACGCTTTCCAAACTGCTCGCGGGCAAGCTGCCGCTGATGGCCGGCCACATGACCCGGTCCTCCAAACTGCGGATCGGGTATTTCGCCCAGCATCAGGTGGACGAGCTGTTCATCGACGAAACCCCGCTGCAACATCTGCAACGCCAGCGCCCGGCCGAGGCGCAACCCCGCCTGCGCTCTCGCCTTGCCGGCTTTGGCCTGCTGGCGGATCAAGCCGAAACCGTGGTGGGACGCCTTTCTGGCGGCCAAAAGGCCCGCCTGTCGCTGCTGCTGGCGACGCTCGACGCCCCGCATCTGTTGATCCTTGACGAACCGACCAACCACCTCGACATCGAAAGCCGCGAGGCGCTGGTCGAGGCTTTGACCGAATATCAGGGCGCGGTGATCCTCGTCAGCCACGACATGCACCTTCTGGGCCTGGTCGCCGACCGGCTGTGGCTGGTGAAGGGCGGCGCGGTGACGACCTATACCGACGACCTTGACGCCTACCGGAAAATGCTGCTGGCCGGCGAAGACGACCCCAAAGTCGCCAAGCCCGCCCCACAGGCGCGCAAAATCTCCAAGGACGAAATCACAGCCATCCGCGCCGAGGTCAAACGCTCTGAAGAACGCCTCGCCAAGCTGAACGACATGCGCGACAAACTGGCGACCAAGCTGGCCAATCCAGAGCTTTACGAAGCGTCCCGGATCGGCGAACTTGAAGTTTGGAACAAGAAATACGCCGAGGTGATGGGGGGGCTCGACCGGGCCGAGGCTCTGTGGCTGGATGCGCAGGGGCGGCTTGAGCGGGTAAGCGGCTGATGACGACGTCTTTTCTGATCACCGCTTTTGCCACGCTGTTCGTGGTGATCGACCCGCCGGGCCTGGTGCCTTTGTTCATCGCGCTGACCCAAGGCAAGGACGCCGAGGCCCGGCGCGCGATGGCGCTGCGCGCCTGCATCATCGCCGGTGTTGTCCTCGCGCTGTTCGCGCTGGCCGGTGCTTCGATCCTGGAATTCATCGGGATTTCCATGCCCGCGTTCCGCGTCGCGGGCGGGTTGTTGCTGTTCGTGACGGCGTTCGGGATGTTGTTTGACCAGATCCCCGGCCCGCGCGACGGGCAAAAAGCCGATCCCAACCACGACCCGTCCGTCTTTCCGCTGGCCACGCCGCTGATCGCCGGGCCGGGGGCCATCGCCTCGATGATTCTTCTGACCGAACAGGCCGGCGGCACTTTCGTCGGGCGGCTGGTGGTGATCGCGCTGATGGGCCTGATGGTGCTGGCGACGTTCTTCTTCCTGCTGGCATCCCCGGCGATCGAGCGGCTGGTGGGCCGCACCGGGGTTCTGGTGGTGACCAAGCTGCTGGGAATGCTGCTGGCCGCGCTGGCTGTCCAGTTCGTGATTGACGGCATCCACAGCTCGGGCCTTATCTAGACGCGCCCGCGCGCCTATCTGCCTGACATGACCCATGTAGATCCGCTTCAGGTCGTCTATCTTTCGGTGCTGCTGCTGGCGCTGACCGGCTGGCTGTTCGCGGAATATCGCGGGCGGCTGGGTGCGGCGATGCGCACACTCATGGCCTGGGGGATGATCTTTCTGGGGGTCGCCGCACTTTACGGCATGTGGGGCGATCTGCGCCACGACATTCGCCCGGTGCAGATGGCCAGTGCGGGCGCGCTGACCATCCCGCGCGCCGCCGATGGGCATTACTATCCCCGGCTGCGGATCGGCGGGCAAGAGATCACCTTCATGGCCGACACTGGCGCCAGCGGCGTGACCCTGTCACCGCAGGACGCGCGGACCTTGGGCATCGCGGTCAGCGATCTTGCCTTCGTGGGTCAGGCGATGACTGCGAACGGCCTTGTCGCCACAGCGGCGGTGCGGCTTTCGGACGTGACCATGGGCCCGTTCCACGACGCTGAAATCCCGGCGCAGGTGAACAAGGCCGAGATGGGTGTCTCGCTGCTGGGGATGGATTATCTGGGGCGATTTTCCATCACGCTGGCGGATGACGAGATGGTGCTGAAACGGTAGGACGGGTGAGGAGCCCATCTTTGTGTGCCGGTGAAAAGATGGGCTCCTCACCCATCCTGCCATCAAACCTCGGCCAGTTTGTCCGCCAGCGATTCCACCCGCGCGGCAATCTCTGCCAAGGTTTCCTTCAGTTCCACCGGCACCACGGGCACTTCGATCTGCCGGGGCGTGGCGCCCTGCGCTTCGATTTCCGCCAGCCGCAGCTTAAGGCTGCGCACCTCTTCATCCAGCGCGGCGGTGCGGTCGGCGACCATCAGGCCGGCCATCAGCAGCATGCGCCCCTCGGGCAGGCGCCCAAGCTGGGTCTGCAAGGGTTCGGCCTCGCGGTTCAGGGCGACGGCGGCGGCGCGCAGGAAATGCTCCTCGCCGGGCTGGCAGGCGACCTGAAAGCTGCGACCGCCGATGATGATTTCGATCTCAGACATGGGCACGCGCCTCCTCAGCTTGCACGATGGGGGTCAGCGCCGCGACCAGATCCGCCAGTTCCGCCGTCTCGGCCGCGCGCAGCGCCTCGCCCGCGTCCAGTTCCGCCGCCATGGCCTTGTCGATCAGTGCCGGATCCACACTTTGCCCGCGCTCAGAGCGCAGACGCCGCAAATCCTCGCGCATCCGGATGGTCGCGGTCACCAGCCGCTGCATCGCCAGCGCCTGTTCATCGACCTGCACTGTCAACCGCACGGCTTCAGCGCGCAGATCAACCGCCGCCCGCTCGGCCCGTTCGCGCTGCACCTTCAGCCGCTCGGTCAACTGGGCATTGGCCATCCGCTCTTCGTCCAGTTCTTCGCGCAAACGGTCCAGCTCGGCCATGATGACCGGCGACGGGCCGGAGGGCGGCGCCCCCGCCAAGCGGCGCTCTACCCCGGCATCAATACGCGCCAGCGCCGCCATGATCCGCTGTTCCAAATCCGCGATACCGTCCATCACCTGCTCCCCACCCGTCTTGCCGCAACTGTCTTGTCTTGCCCGCCCGAATCGCCCGGGCCAGCCGATTTTTGCCGAATATAGCGCAAAGCCTAGCCCGCGCGCGCCCTGTGGGCCACCCTGTCCAATGCAACGGATAAGCCGATCTGCGAGCCTGCGCTTGATCTTGCCCGGCCACAAGGGTTAGGAAACGGACTATCCCTCGGCCCGAAAGGACATATTTTGGACATTGCAGCCCTCGCCGCCCGTCACCCCGCAGAATGGAGGCGCGCCGCCGCCATCCGAACCCTGACGCTGGACGCCGTGGCTGCCGCCAATTTGGGCCATTCCGGCATGCCGATGGGCATGGCCGACGTGGCGACCGTGCTGTTTGCGAACCACCTGAAGTTCGATCCCCATGCGCCGCACTGGCCCGACCGCGACCGGTTCATCCTGTCGGCGGGCCACGGCTCGATGCTGCTGTATGCCCTGCTGTATCTGACCGGCTATGCAGACATCACGTTGGACCAGATCAAGGGCTTCCGCCAATGGGGCATGCGCACGGCAGGCCATCCTGAATACGGCCATGCCGGCGGCATCGAAACCACGACCGGCCCGCTGGGCCAGGGCGTCGGCAATGCGGTCGGCATGGCCATCGCCGAGGAAAGCCTGCGCGCCCGCCTTGGGCCCAAGGTCATCAACCACCATACCTATGTCATCGCCGGTGACGGCTGCTTGATGGAAGGGCTCAGCCAGGAAGCGCTGGCCCTGGCCGGCAAGCAGCAGCTGTCCCGGCTGATCCTGCTGTGGGACGACAACGGCATCACCATCGACGGCAAGGTGTCCGTCGCCGATGTCACCGACCAGCGCGCGCGCTTTGCCGCCTCGGGCTGGGCGACCTTCGCCTGCGACGGCCACGACCCCGAGGATATCGACCGCGCGCTTACCGCCGCCAAGGCTGCCGGCAAGCCCGCGATGATCGCCTGCAAGACCCATATCGCGCTGGGGTCGGCGGTGCAGGACACCTACAAGGGCCACGGCGCCATCACCGACGCCAAAATGGTCGCCGACACCAAGGCGGCCTATGGCTGGAGCGAACCGGCCTTCACCATTCCGGCGGATGTGAAAAGCTGGTGGGAAAGCCTGGGCGCCAAGGGCGCCAAGGCCCATGCCGACTGGCAGACCCGCATCGATGCGCTGCCCGAACCGCGGCGTGTCCAGATCGCCCGGCTGTTTGCCGGCACCCCGCCCGCAAGGCTCAAGGGCGCGATCCAGGCGGTGAAGAAACAGGCCGTGGTGGACCTTGCCAAGATCGCCACCCGCGTTGCCTCGGAAAAGGTGCTGACCGCCGTCAACCCGGTGATGTTCGAAACCATCGGCGGCTCTGCCGACCTGACCGGCTCGGTCAATACCAAGACCCCCGATTTCACAGTGTTCAGCCCCGAAGACCGCAAGGGCCGCTACATCCACTACGGCATCCGCGAACATGCCATGGCCTCGGCGATGAACGGCATGGCCCTGCACGGCGGGGTGCGCCCCTATGGCGGCACCTTCATGTGCTTCACCGACTATGCCCGGCCCGCCATGCGCCTGTCCGCACTGATGGGCGTGCCGGTGGTCTATGTGATGACGCATGACAGCATCGGCCTTGGCGAAGACGGCCCGACCCACCAGCCGGTGGAACATCTGGCGATCTCGCGCGCCACGCCCAACACCCATGTGTTCCGCCCGGCCGATCTGGTGGAAGTGGCCGAGGCGTGGGAACTGGCGCTGACCTCGCCGGCCACGCCGTCGGTCCTGTCGCTCAGCCGTCAGGGCCTGACCCCGGTGCGCAAGGTCCATCTGAACGCCAACCTCACCGCGCGCGGCGCCTATATCTTGTCCGAGGCGGAAGGCAAACGGCAAGTCGTGCTGATCGCCACCGGCTCCGAGGTGGAAATCGCCGTCAAGGCCCAGGCCGCCCTGCAAGCAGCAGGCATCGGCACCCGCGTCGTCTCCATGCCCTGCATGGAGCTGTTCGCGGCGCAAGAGGAAACCTACCGCCGCCGCGTGCTGGGCCAGAACTCCGTCCGCATCGGCATCGAGGCGGGGGTGCGCCAGGGCTGGGACCGCTGGCTGCTGGGCGATGGCGGACGCGAGGCGAAATCGGGCTTCATCGGCATGCACAGCTTTGGCGCCTCGGCCCCGGCCGAACGGCTGTACAAGGAATTCGGCATCACGGCAGATGCGACGGTGGCATTGGCCAAAAGCCTGCTCTAAGGCAAAAATCAACGAAATTCCTTCGAAATTTCAGATTTTTGCCCCCACCGCCGCGCCCGCCAGCAGGCCTGATTTTTCGCTGGAAAATCGTTGGCCGAAGCACTACGAACCCAAGAAGGCCGCGCCTCAATGCGCGGCCTTTTGCTTGCCCGTCAGCCGCGCCCACAGCGGCAGGATCACCCGCTTGGCCACCGGGATCAGCGCCGTGCCAATCGCCAGCCCCAGCACCAGCCCCGCCAGCGCCTCGATCAGCCACAGCACGAACCCTTGCGCCACCGGCATGGCATCCGCGACCGGATGGGCAATACCCGCCACAAACGCTTCCGGCACATGCCAGCCCAGCGCGGCAGCGCCGTGGATCAGCATTGACCCGCCCACCCACAGCATCGCCGCCGTGCCCAGCACCGACAGGCCCGACAACAGCGCCGGCATTCCCCGCACCAGCCCGCGCCCAAAGCCCCGCGTCGCCGCCAGCCGCCCCCGCGCCGCCATCATCAGCCCCAGATCGTCCATCTTCACGATCAGCGCCACCGCGCCATAGACCAATACCGTGATGCCGATGCCCACGATGGCCAGCGTCGCCGCCTCGACCCAGAAGGTGCTGTCCGGAATGGCCCCCAGCGCAATGGTCATGATCTCGGCTGACAGCACGAAATCGGTCTTGATCGCGCCTGCGATCTTCTGCTCTTCCAGATGCCCCGCAGTGCCGGTGTCGAAATCCTCTTCGATGTCCAGTTCGGAATGCGGTGCCAGCATGTGCAGAACCTTCTCCGCCCCCTCAAAGCACAGATACAGCCCCCCCAGCATCAGCAAGGGCTGGATTGCCTGCGGCAGGAACGTCTGCAGCACCAGCGCGGCCGGCAACAGGATGACCAGCTTGTTCTTGAAACTGCCCAGCGCGATCTTCCAGATGATCGGAAGCTCGCGGTCGGCGGAAAATCCGGTGGCATAGGTCGGCGTCACCGCGGTGTCGTCGATGACGACGCCCGCCGCCTTGGCCCCCGCCTTGGCCGCCGCCGCCGCAATGTCATCAATCGACGAGGCCGCAACCTTGGCAATCGCCGCCACATCGTCCAGAAGTGCCAGAAGTCCGCTCATGTCGCCCCCATTTCCGCCTTTGTGCCCCATAGAGTCAAAGCAAGGCAACCCGGCGTTGACTTGCACGCACCAAACCGCTTCCTTGGTCCGGCCCAACGGACGCTTCCATGCCTGACCGCGCCTATTTTCTGACCCTTGGCCTGATCGCGGCAATCGTTGCGGCCGATATCCTGCTGCGCGGCGGCCACGACCTGCTGTTCCTCGTGCGGAAGATTTTTGACCTGATGGATTATCTGATCTTCTGGCGCTAGGGTTCGCGCGCCAGACTGGGATTCGCGCGGCGTTAGCGCTATCAGTCCCATAGAATCGGATTTGACCCAAGGAGTTCACCATGACTGTCAAAGTCGCCATCAACGGGTTCGGCCGCATCGGCCGCAACGTGCTGCGCGCCATCATTGAATCCGGCCGCACCGATATCGAGGTGGTGGCCCAGAACGACCTCGGGCCGGTCGAAACCAACGCGCACCTCTTGCGCTATGATTCCGTGCATGGCCGCTTTCCGGGCGTGGTGACCACCGGCGCCGACTGGATCGACGCGGGCCGCGGCCACATGATGGTTACGGCGATCAAGAATCCGGCCGATCTGCCCTGGGCGCATGTCGATATCGTCATGGAATGCACCGGCATTTTCACCACCAAGGAAAAGTGCCTGCCGCATCTTGAAAACGGCGCCAAGCGCGTGCTGATCTCGGCCCCCGGCGACGGCGCCGACAAGACCATCGTTTACGGCGTGAACCACCATACACTGACCAAATCCGACCTCGTGGTCTCCAACGCCTCCTGCACGACGAACTGCCTCGCCCCGGTGGCCCATGTGCTGCACGACGCGATCGGCATCGAAAAGGGGATGATGACCACCATCCACTCCTACACCGGCGACCAGCCGACGCTGGACACGATGCACAAGGACCTCTACCGCGGCCGCGCGGCGGCGCTGTCGATGATCCCGACCTCGACCGGCGCCGCCAAGGCCGTGGGTCTGGTGCTGCCGGAACTGAAGGGCAAGCTGGACGGCTTTGCGATGCGTGTGCCGACGCCGAACGTCTCGGTCGTGGACCTGAAGTTCATCGCCAAGCGCGCCACGTCGGTCGAAGAAGTAAACGCCGCGATCAAGGCCGCCGCCGATGGCCCGATGAAGGGCATCCTTGGCTATACGCTGGAAAAACTGGTCTCGCACGATTTCAACCACGACAGCCATTCCTCGATCTTCCACATGGACCAGACCAAGGTCATGGACGGCACCTTCGTGTCGATCCTGTCCTGGTATGACAACGAATGGGGTTTTTCCAACCGCATGTCCGACACCGCCGTGGCGATGGGCAAGCTGATCTGATCCTTCAGAAAACCGCGGAACAAAGGGCGCCCCCCGGGGCGCCCTTTTGCATTAACCCCCGTAGGATGGGTGATTCACCCATCTCCAGTTATGGCATAATTACAGCAGCCATGCACCATGCGCAACGCTGCACTGCAGCATTGGCCGTTGTTTGCGCTACCAATCGGTCCATATTCCAACCGTGGCAGCAAGAGACGCCACGAAGACCGTAAAGGAAGACGCAGATGAAATCGTTCATTGCCAAGGTTCGCGACGACGCCACCAAGCGTGCGCTCTATCGCTCGACCCGTGACGAGATCGCCATGCTGCCTCGGTCCATCGCGATCGACCTGGGGATTTTCCCCGAGGATGCCGACCTGATCGCACGCGAGGCTGTCTGGGGCTGAATGGCGCCCCGCCCGGTCCGGAATCGTCCGGACCACCAAACAGGAGACTATGAAATGAAGACGTTTTTTGAACAAATCCGCACTGGAGCCGCCAAGCGCGCGCTCTATCGCCGGACCCGCAACGAGATCGCCGGCCTGTCCAACCGCGACGCCATCGACCTGGGGATCTTCCCCGGCGACGCCGAGCGCATCGCGCACCAGGCCGTCTACGGCTAAAGCCGCAGACCATCGCACACCAGGGGGCCTCCGGGCCCCCTTTTCATTTGCCGCAAGTGAAGCAGCGGAGGCTTCGCCATTGCTTTTCGTGAAGAAGATTGGGGGTTTCACACCCCCAAACCCCCGTGGAGGTATTTGTCCCGCAGTGATGGGGCAGAGACGGGGTCAGTCCAGCCGTTTGAGCCCCTTGGCGAACCGCTGCGCATTGGCACGGTACCCCGCCGCCGCCCGCAAAAGCCGGTCCTGCGCCGCAGCGTCCAGCACCCGGGCGATCCGGCACGGTGCCCCCACCACCAGGGACGCCGGGGCAATCTCCAACCCCTCTTTCACCAGCGATCCCGCCCCGACCAGGCTGCCGTCCCCGATCCGCGCGCCGTTCATCACCAGCGCCGACATCCCGATCAGACACCCCGTCCCGATGGTGCAGCCATGCAGCATCGCCTTGTGGCCAATGGTGCAATCGGCCCCCACCGTCAGCGGAAACCCCATATCGGTGTGGAGCACGCAGTTTTCCTGAATGTTCGACCCTGCACCCACCCGGATTTCCTCGTTGTCCCCGCGCAGCACCGCGCCCCACCAGACGCTGGCCCCCGGCGCGATCACCACACGGCCGATCAACACCGCCGTCGGCGCAATCCACGCCCCCGCGCCGATCACCGGCTCCACTCCGTCCAGCGCATAGATCATCGGCTCTCAAACTCCCGGTTCAGACCCCGCACGAACTCGGCCAATCCCGGCTGGCGGTCGCGGCGCAGACGCTCGGCCTGCAAAATCGTCAC
>JANLQT010000314.1:0-2171 GCA_031368035.1 Rhodobacterales bacterium
GATCGAACAGGTCCAGCACGCGGGACCGGTCCGCCAGCCCCAGCATGGCGCGGATTTGTTCCGCCTCGACCTTCCCCGAGGCGCTGCCGATGGCCTGATCCAGCAGCGAGGTTGCATCCCGCGCCGAGCCTTCCGCCGCGCGGGTGATCAGGGCAAGCGCTGCGGGGGACAGCTCAGCGCCTTCCGCTCCGGCGATTTTCGACAGCAGGTCCAGCATCACCTCGGGTTCGATCCGTTTCAGGTCGAACCTTTGGCAACGCGACAGGACTGTCACCGGGACCTTGCGGATTTCCGTGGTGGCGAAGATGAATTTCACATGCGCGGGCGGTTCTTCCAGCGTCTTCAGCAACGCGTTGAACGCCGCCGTGGACAGCATGTGCACTTCGTCGATGATGTAGATCTTGTAGCGGGCCGAGACCGCCCGGTAGTGCACCGAATCGATGATCTCGCGGATATCGCCCACGCCGGTCTGGGAGGCCGCGTCCATTTCCAGCACGTCCAGATGCCGGCCTTCCGCAATCGCCACACACGGCGCGCAGACCCCGCAAGGTTCGGTCGTCGGGCCGCCGGTACCGTCCGGGCCGATGCAGTTCAGGCCCTTGGCGATGATCCGGGCGGTGGTGGTTTTGCCCACGCCGCGGATGCCGGTCAGGATGAAGGCCTGCGCGATCCGCCCCGCCGCGAAAGCGTTGGTCAAGGTGCGCACCATCGCTTCTTGCCCGACCAGATCGGCAAAGGTCTGCGGCCGGTATTTCCGGGCAAGAACGCGGTAGGCGGGCGAGTCTTCGGTCATGGGCGGCTTTCGGGATTCGGGCGAAGCATCAAGGTAGGGCGCGGCAGCGGCGGCGTCCAGCGCGCCTGAGTCAGGGTTCCTCGCCGCGCTGCTTGCGTTTGGCCTTCAGTGCGGACTTGGCCGCTTTGCCGAAGGCGCGGTTGCGGGCATGGGCCTGCGCGAGGGTGCGGGTGTTGCTGGTATCCTCGCGCTCCAGCTTCTTCCAGCGGGTCAGGCGGGCCGGGTCCAGATCGCCTGCCTCCAGTGCCGCGCGGACGGCGCAGCCGGGTTCGCTGTCGTGGTGGCAGTTGGTGAAGCGGCACTGGGTGGCCAGTTCGGCAAGATCGCTGAAACTGGCGGCGATTCCGGTCGCGTCGTCCAGCATCTGCACCTCGCGCATGCCGGGGGTGTCCAGCAGCCAGCCGCCGCTGGCCAGCCGGTGCATCTGGCGGGACCGCGTGGTGTGGCGGCCGCGCGCGTCATCCTCGCGGATGGCGGCGGTGTGCAGCGCCTCGCCGGTCAATGTGGCGGCGAGCGTGGTCTTACCGACCCCGGAGGAGCCGAGCAGGCCAAGGCTTTGCCCCGCGCCGCACCAGGGCGCGAGCGCAGCGGCGGTCGTTTCGGCGCGGCCATCAAGGGCGATGGTGGGAAGGCTGGGGTCCAGCGCGCGGGCGCGGTCGAGGTAGGGTTCGGGCGGGTTCATGTCGGCCTTGGTCAGCACCAGAATGGGCACCACGCCCGCCGAATGGGCGATGGAAAGATAGCGCTCGATCCGCCCCTCGCTGAAATCGGCGTTGCAGGAGGTGACGATGGCCAGCGTGTCGAGGTTGGCCGCCAGAAGCTGCCGTTCCGCGCCCGATCCTGCGGCGCGGCGGGTCAGCAGGGTTTTGCGGTCCAGAAGGCGGGTGATGCGGGTGGCCTCATACAGCACCCAGTCGCCGACGGCGAGGGTGGCCATCGGCATGTCGGGCGGCAGGGTCAGCGTGAGGATGTCGCCCGGCACCGCCGCCTGCACCCGGTCGCGGTGGATCGCGGTCAGGCGGGCCGGGGTGGCGGTGGGGATTTCGTCGAGGGTCAGTTGCGAGAGGAAATGCGCGGACCAGCCGAGGTCGGCGAGGGATTGCAGGTGCATGGGGTAGCTTTCGAGGTCAGATGGGGGAACACCGCTGGGGGGCAGCGGCGGCGGCATCAGGACAGCGAAAGCGGCAAGGTGGCTTAGCGCGTCCCGGCGGGGGGGAGGGGTGCAATGTTCGGCATGAACGCCTCCATCTGAACGGGGTGCCCCGGTGGGGGCGGGCCAAGGTGAGAGGCTGACAACGACCCAAGTGGGGCTCGTTACGGCTGCTTCCTTCCGGACCTGACCGGGTTGGCGAGGCACCTGCCCGCGCCAACCTCTCGG
>JANLQT010000325.1:0-1912 GCA_031368035.1 Rhodobacterales bacterium
CTATGGCCGTGAGCGGGCGGGGCTGACCGCAACGGTCATTCACCTGAGGAGCCGCGCCGCGATCCGCGAGGTCGGCAAGGCGATGGGCCTGTCGCAGGATGTGATCGCGCGGCTGTCGGGGCAGATCTGGGGCTGGTCCTCCAAGCCGCCGGACATCGACGTCGATTTCGAACATGAACGCCGCGAAGGGGTCATCCAGTGGATCTATGAGCGTTACGGACGTGAACGCGCGGGCTTGACTGCCGTGGTGATCCATTTCCGTTCGCGCGCCGCGACCCGAGAGGTCGGCAAGGTCATGGGCCTGCCGCAGGACGTGATTGCGCGCCTGTCGGGCCAAATCTGGGGCTGGTCCTCGGCCGCCCCCGGCGACGACCGGATGCGCGATGCGGGCCTCGATCCGACCGACAGTCGCATGGTGCTGGCCGCCAAGCTGATCGGCGAGATCATCGGTTTTCCGCGCGATCTGTCGCAACATGTCGGCGGCTTTGTCATCACCCACGGGCGGTTGGATGAACTTTGCCCCATCGAAAACGCCGCGATGGAGGATCGCACCATCATCGAATGGGACAAGGATGACATCGACGCCCTTGGCCTGCTGAAAGTCGATATTCTGGCCCTCGGCATGCTGACCGCGATCCGCAAGGCCTTCACCCTGCTGGCCGACCATCGCGGCCAAAAGCTGACGCTGGCCAATGTCCCGCCAGAGAATGTCCCGGTCTATGACATGCTCTGCCGCGCCGATGCCATCGGGGTGTTTCAGGTCGAAAGCCGGGCGCAGTTGAACTTCCTGCCCCGGATGCGCCCCCGCAAGTTCTATGATCTGGTCTGCGAGGTTGCCATCGTGCGCCCCGGCCCGATTCAGGGCGGCATGGTGCATCCCTTCATCAACCGCCGCATGGGGCGCGAAAAGGTCGAAGACCTTGGCCCCGCCTTGATGGAAGTGTTGGCGCGGACTTATGGCGTGCCACTGTTCCAAGAGCAGGCGATGCAGATTGCCGTGGTCGCGGCGGGGTTCACGCCATCGGAGGCCGACCGTTTGCGACGATCTCTGGCCACCTTTATGCGCATGGGCACCATTGGCAGCTTCCGCGACCGTTTCGTATCCGGCATGCTGGCGCGCGGCTATGATGCCGACTTTGCAGCACGATGCTTTGCGCAGATCGAGGGCTTCGGCAGCTATGGCTTCCCCGAAAGCCACGCCGCCAGTTTTGCCCGGCTGGTCTATATTTCAGCCTGGCTCAAATGCCACCATCAGGCAGTCTTCACCTGCGCGCTGTTGAACAGCCAGCCGATGGGCTTTTACGCCCCGGCGCAACTGGTGCGCGATGCCCGGGATCATGGTGTCGAGGTGCGGCCGATCTCGGTCAACCATTCCGTCTGGGATTGCACGCTGGAACTTCGCCCCGATGGCGGCCTAGCACTGCGGCTGGGGTTCCGGCAGATCAAGGGCATGCGCGAAGAGGACGCTTCATGGATCGCGGGCGCGCGGGGCAACGGCTATCCCGATGTCGAAAGCCTCTGGCGCAGGGCAGGCGTGCGTCCCGACACGCTGGAGCGTCTGGCGGAAGCGGATGCTTTCGCCGCCCTTGGCCTGACGCGCCGCGATGCCCTGTGGGCCGCCAAGGCGTTGAAGGCACCGGCACCGCTGCCCCTGTTTGGGCCGGATGGTGAAGGCGGCGCAGAGCCAGCCGTCACGCTGCCGCAGATGACGCTGGGCCAAGAGGTCATTGAGGATTACCTGTCGTAGCGCCTGTCGTTGCGCGCCCATCCGATGGAACTGTTGCGGCCCCGATTGCCGGAAAGCCTGCCGCATGACCGCCTGTCGCAGGCCAAAGGCCGCGTGACCGTCACCGGCCTTGTCATCACCCGCCAGAGGCCAGGCACTGCGGCGGGCGTGATCTTCCTGACGCTG
>JANLQT010000369.1:0-3437 GCA_031368035.1 Rhodobacterales bacterium
ATGGTTTCCCAGCAGTCGTAAGCGGTCGAACCCGACAGCAGTTCGGTCTGGGTGTTCGGGAAGATGTCGGCTTTGCCCGACACTGCCTTGACGCCCGATACCTTCTGGAAGTCAGCCAGAATACGGTCTTGCACGGTCACCGACAGACCGACGGTCCGCAGTTCCTGCGAAGCGAGGTCAGCGGCGAACGCTTGTTGCGCGCCAAGGAACGGCAAGCCGCCCGCAGCAATCGCAACGCCGGCGGTCCCTTTCAGGAACCCGCGGCGGGATAGTGAACTGTGTTTCATTTCAGTACCTCTGTGTTGATTTTGTGAATTTCTTGCTGCTGAGTCAGTAGCGCCCGACCAACAGCCCACCGTCGACCACCACCACTTGACCCGTCATGTAGCGGGCCGCGTTGGAGGCGAGAAACAGGGCGACATCGGCAATCTCTTCGGGTTGGCCGATGCGCCCCATGGGGATGAACTCCCCCGCCTTGTCCGCAGCTTCGGGGCCGAGGGAATGTTCCTTCGACAAAAGCTGCGCCGTCCGGATGTAGCCCGGCGCAATGCCGTTCACCCGGATGCCGTCGCGGGCCAATTCCACCGCAAGGCCGCGCACAAGGCCCACCACGCCGGATTTTGCCGCTGAATAATGCACGTGTTCGTCCCAGCCATAGGCGACACCCATGATCGAGGACAGGGCAACGACCGCCCCTTTCTTGCGCGCCTTCATGCCCGCAAGGGCCGGGCGCACAACGCGGAAGATGCCTTTGAGGTCGATTTCAAAGGTATGGTCCCACTTTTCGTCGGTCATCTCGGCCAGGGGCACGCGGTGCGCGATACCGGCATTGGCCACAATGACGTCAATGCCGCCATGCTTGGCCTCGACCGCTGCCACGACGGTATTCGCAGCCTCGGTCGAGCGGACGTCGAGCAGGTGAAATTCCGCCGTGCCGCCCTCTGCCGTGATTTCCGCCACCACGGACGCGCCTTCAGCGGCCAGAACGTCGGTGGCCACCACATGATAGCCCGCCTTGGCAAAGGCTTTGGCGGTGGCGCGGCCAATGCCGATGCCTGCGCCGGTGATCAGGACGATTTCGGTCATAGCATCACATCTCCGGAATTGGGCCCAAGCGTCTGGCCGACGAACAGCGACGCCTGGGGCGAGCACAGGAATGCCACGGTGTTGGCGACCTCATCCGGCTCGCCAAAGCGGCCCAGCGGCAGTTCGGCGGCCTTGGCGCGCTGCCAATCCTCCGACAGGTTGCGGACCAGGGGCGTGTTGATCGGCCCGGGGGCCACGGCATTGACCCGCACGCCTTGCGCCGAAACCTCACGCGCCAGCGCCTTGGTCATGCCGATGATCCCGGCCTTGGCGGCTGAATAATGCACCAGCTCGGTCCCGCCGATCTGGCCAAGTTGCGAGGCGATGTTCACGATCACCCCGGACCCACGCGCCAACATGCCCTTAAGAACGGCATGGGTGCACAGGAAGGTGCCGCGCAGGTGAACGGCGATCATGCGGTCAAAGTCTGCCACGGTCAGGTCGATAAAACGGCTTTGGTGGACATGGCCCGCGCAGTTGACCAGATGGGTCACCGGGCCAAACGCCGCCTCTGCCGCAGCGACCATGGCCGCCACATCGCCCTCAACCGCCACATCGCCGCCAATGGCCACTGCCGCCGCACCGATCTGGGCCGCAGTGGCCTGCGCCGCTTCGGCCCGATAGTCATTGACCAGCACGTTGTAGCCATCTGCCGCCAGCCGAACAGCAATGGCTTGCCCGATGCCTGAACCCGCGCCCGTGACGATTGCGGTCATGGTCATGCAATATCCTCCTGCATGGCCAGTTTGCGGGCGCGGCGGACCGACAGGCCCATCAGGATGCCGTAAACTGATAACAGCGCGAAAGAGAAGATCGTGGTAAGCACCCCAAAGGCGAAGATGTTGGGGTGAATTTCCACCGAAAAGGTGCCGTAAATCGCCAAGGGCAAGGTCTGATCCTCGGACCCGCCTGCGGCGAACAGCGAGCGCGGGAATTCATCAAGGCTTAGGGTGAAGGCGAACAGCATTGCAGACAACACGCCCGGGAAGATCAGCGGAAGGGTGACTTTGCGGAACGTGGTCCACGGGCTCACGCCCAGCGACCAGGCAGCCTCTTCGACCGAACCGTCAAAGCGGTTCAGGATCGCCAGCATGACAAGAAACGCGAAGGGGAAGGTATAGGCCACATGGGTCGCAAAGGCCGTGGTGTACCAGTGCCGCGTGATGCCGATGACGTTATTGGCCAAAAGCGAGGTGCCAAGCCCGGTCAGTACGCCCGGCACCATCATGCCCAGCACGATCAGGTAGAACACAACGCTCGACCCGCGGAACTTCCGGCGGAAGGCCTGCGCCGACATGACGCCCAGCACTGTCGAGGTGACCATTGTCATGAAGGCCAGAATCAGCGACCGCACCAGCGCCTCGCCCACCGGCAGGGGTGCCACACGGGACGGCGGGGTCAGGCCGAAGATTTGCTTGTACCAGTACAGTGACCATTCGGTGATCGGGAACTGCGGCCCGCCATCCGGCCCCTGCTGGAACGAAAGGATCGTCAGCACGAAGAAGGGGCCATAAAGGAACAGGATGAACGCCACCACATAGACGGCGAGGATTGGTTTGAGGATACGCGATTCCATCGCTTACAGCTCCTGCTTCAGGTCAACGACCCGCAGGAAAGCAGCAATCACCATTCCCATGACCACCGTCAGGATGACCCCGGTGACAGAGGCCATCGCCCATTTCAGCGAACCAACCTGCGTCACGATGATGTTCCCCAGCAGGTTGACCTTGCGGCCCGACAGCGCGCCAGAGGTGGCGAATTCGCCCAGAACCATCACGCTTACGAAAATCGCGCCCACGACGACACCCGGCAGGCTAAGCGGGAAGATGATCTTCCAGAAGATCCGGCCAAAGCCTGCGCCCAGATCCCGCGCCGCTTCGATGATGTTGCGGTCGATGCGGCCCAGCATGAAGGCAATCGGTCCGACCATGAACACGCAGTAAATCTGGGTCATCCCGATGATCACCGATAGTTCGGTGAACAGTAAAACCTCGATCGGCTGGCTGATGATGTGCAATTTCAACAGGAGGATGTTGATCACCCCTTCTTTGCCAAGCATCGGGCGCCACGCCAGAACTCGGATCAGGAACGACGTCCAGAACGGGATCACGCAAATCACCAAGAGCACGGTCGACAGGGTTTTCGATTTGACGAACAGCCCCACGAACAGCGCCGTCGGATAGCCGATGGCAAAGGTTGTAGCCAGAACAATCAGCCAGATGCGGATCGTGGTCCACAGGGCCCCGGTATAGGTGTCTGACGCAAAGAACTGTTTCCAGCTGGCCAGGGTTGGCGTGGAAGAAATGTTGAAGGTGGTCTGCGTCCAGAACGAGACATAGACGATCATGGCA
>JANLQT010000370.1:0-4816 GCA_031368035.1 Rhodobacterales bacterium
CCCTTGGTGAACAGCGCATATTCCAGCCGGTGAAAGCCGGTAAAGCCGGGGTCAGCCTCACGCTTCTCCCAGTCGTCAGCGCGGGAATCGATGGCGTTGTCGAGGTCGGAAAACAACTCTGCCACCGGCTCGATCCGTTCAAACCCGGTGCGGGCACCGGCGAATTTCGCCTTGGCGCCTTCGACATCGCCGGCCTTGATCGCCGCGACAAAAGCGGTGGTCTGGGTCAGGAAACGCTCTGCCTCGGTCTGGACATAGACCTTGTATTCCGCGACCGGGGCGACAAGGTCCATCGGGTCAAGCGGGCCGGTCTGGGTCGAGGCGCCGGTGACGGTCAGCGTGCCTTTGGGGTTGGACAAGAGGCCGCAGGCGATGCCATAGGTGCCCGGCCCCAGATCGACGGTGAAGCTTTTCTTGAAGCCGGGCAGGATGTTTTCACGCTCGGCACGATCCTCACGCCGGACAGCACTTCAAACTCCAGCACGCGGCCGCTGCCGTTGGTGACGCCGAACACGGTGGGGCCGCTGGCGGCCTGCAGGTCCGACGGCTCGCAGCCGGTGTCGGCGAGGGTTGCGGAGGCGGGCGCGGCGCAAGCGACCGCTGGCGCCAGGAAGGTGGCGCATCATGTTGGGGGTCTCCGGTAACGGAGAGGTCGGGTGTTGGTCGGGTCAGGCCGTGGGCGCGGCCCGTTGCGGGGCCGAGGTGATGGCGGGCAAGGGCCGGTAAAAGAGCCAACCGGCGATTAGAAGCACGGCGAGATAAACGATCACCTCACCCCAGGTCGGCGTCGCGGTATAGCCAAAAAGTCCAGCCAGAAGCGCGCCAAGGAGGCCATCGGTCGGCAGCACACCACTCAAGTCAAAGGCCGTGCCTTGCAGGCTGTTCCAGACCCCGGCCTCATGCAGGCGGTGCAGCGCGGTAGCGGACAGGCCGGCGGCGACGAAAATCACGAAAACGCCCGTGACGCGGAAGAACCGGCCAAGATTAACCTTCAGGCCAAAGCGGAAGATCGCAAACCCGACCAGCACAGACAAGGCGATTCCAGCAATGGCGCCGATCAGGATGCCCGGGCCGGCCGCTTGCTGCGTGATCGCGACAAGGAACAGCACGCTTTCCAGCCCCTCGCGGCCGACGATCAGAAAGGCCGCCAGAAACAGCGCCCAGGACCAGCGACCGGTATCATCGTCAAGCCCGTGATCCAGGCTGTGTTCAATTTCATGCTTCAGACCCCTGCCCGCGCGGCGCATCCACAGCACCATCGACAGCAGCAAGGCTACGGCAACCAGCGTCACAGCGGCCTCGAAACCCTCTTGAAGATGCTCGGGAATCTCTTGGCCGGTGCGGTGGAGACTCCACGCTCCGACAGCAGAGGCGACAATCGCCGCAATCACGCCAGCCCAGATCGAGGAAAGCGCGCGGGAGTTTCCGCGCCGGGCGGTATAGCCGGCCATGATGCCGACAATCAGCGCAGCCTCAAGTCCTTCACGCAGCATGATGAGAAAGGCGGCGAGCATGGCAGATCCTTTTGCGATTCGAGGGACGGCCCGACAGGCGGCCCATATTCCCGAGTGATTTACTTGGTGATATTAAAGCTGACTATTTCTGTCAATCAATTAATGGGGCGGCCACCCTCGGTGGCCCGTCTGGCCCCCGTCCAGCGCCTACCGCTTGCGCAGGTACACATAACAGGCGCCCGACCCGCCGTGCCGCAAATGCGCTTCGGTGACTTGCAGGATCGTCGGGCCCAGCGGCGCCTGGCGCAGCCACAGCGGCACCTGATGGCGCAGCGCGCCCTGCCGTTGCGGGATCGGACCGTGGTCGGGCGCGGCGCGGCTGCCTTTGCCGGTGATCACCAGCACCAGCCGCAAACCGGCTTCCTGGGCGTTCAGGATGAAGCGGATCAGCTCGGGATGCGCCTCTGACAGGGTCATGCCGTGCAAATCCAGCCGCGCCTCGGGCAGCAGCTTGCCCCGGGTCATCTTGCCATGGGTCTTGGCGTCCATCTGCAAGGGCGCGGTGACGAGGCGGTCAGACAGACCCGGCAGCAGGTGGTGCCCGGGGCCGCGCGCTGTGGCCTTTTCACCCAAGCGGAACAGCGGCATCGGCGTGGTGGCGGGTTTCGGGCCGGAATCGCCGTGCACGGGCTCTGCTGGCGGGGGCATGTCGGGGGCACGGAAACTGACCTTGCCGATGCGCGGCGTGACGGTGCGCGCGACAGAGTGCCACAGCTCTTCCTCGTCGGGCCGCAGGCTGCGGCGGCGGGCCATGTCAGCCGCCCGAGGCGAGCAGGAACGCCCGGTCAATCGGCAACAGCACGACCAGACGGCCCGGGTCCTTGATCCGACCCGCAGCCTTGCCAGCGCCGTGGCCCGAGCCGAAGAAGATGTCAGCCCGCTGCGCGCCCTTGATCGCGCCGCCAGTGTCTTGCGCGATCATCAGGCGATACATCGGATCGGCGCCGTCCTTTTCGATCCAGACCGGGGCGCCAAGGGGCACGAAGGCCGGATCAATGGCGATCGAGCGCAGCGCCGTAATCGAACGCCCCATCGCGCCGATTGGCCCCTTTTCGGCGGGCAGGTCGGCGATCTTGCGGAAGAACACATAGGACGGGTTCACGTTCATCAGATTGGCGCCTGCCGTCGGGTTGGCGCGCACATAGTCCTGGATCGTGCCGGCATCCAGCTCACTGGCATCGGCGATCCCCTGCGCCACCATGGTCTTGCCGATCGAGGCATAGGCATGGCCGTTGCCGCCCGCATAGCCCACCCGCATCACACGGCCGTCCGGCATCCGGATCCGGCCAGAGCCTTGAACTTGCAGGAAATAAACATCCACGGGGTCGTTCAGCCAGGCAAGCTCCAGCCCCCGCCCCCGCAGGATGCCGCGTTCGATGGTGGCGCGGTCATACCAGGCCTGGCCGTCCAGCATCTCGGGCGGGCGGCGGTAGATCGGCCAGGCGAATTGCGGGGTGCGAACCGGCGAGCCTTCCAGTTCGGGTTCGAAATAGCCGGTAAAAAGGGCGGGCGGGTTGCCGATGACGACCGGCTTGAAGAACATCTCGAAGAAGTCGCGCGCCGCAGCATCGCTGGTCTTGGCATCCTGCGCGACGCGGCAGATCACCGGCCAATCGTCACCCGGAAGCAGGCTGCACGTGGTCAGAAACGTCTTGAGCGCGGCCAGATGGTCGTCTTGCGCCCAGCCCGGCAGGGCTTCAAATTCCAGTATGTCAGCCTTGGCGGGAACCGGGTCGTTCATGACCAAGACCCCAAGGCCAAGACAGACGGCAGCAAGCAGGGGGCCCGCACGCATGGCGCCCGGTCAGTCGCCGGTTGCCGTCAGTTGCCAGTTCGGGTCTGCAGCGCCCATCACCCGGCCAAAGGTCCAGCTGTCGCCCTGACGGCGGATTTCGGTGCTGGACCCTTCGGTTACGGCGCCGGACGCGTCCATCGCCACCCGGGTCAGCTCTGCCTTGTAGCGGATTGTCACCTCGGCGCGGCGGGTGGTGGCATCGAACGTGGCGTCTTCCAGCGTCAGATCGCGGACGCCGATGACCTGGGTCTGCACCGTCAACCCTTGCGCCTTGCGCTGGTCGGCGGCGGCGTCAAAGGCCTTGGCGACATCGGGCGACAGGAAAGCACGGATGCGGTCCACCTCGCCGGCGTCAAACGCCGTCAGGATCATCTCATAGGCCGAGCGGGCGCCTTTCAGGAAATCGGCGACCACGAAACTGGGTTCGGCCTGTTTCATCTGCGCCAAAGCCTTGGCCATGGCGCTGTTGTCGCCGGTGTAATCGGTGATGTCGTGGTCGGGGCCGCCGTCGATCACCTCGAAACTGCGACGGGTCACCGGCGCTGTCGGGGTCTCTGCCGGGACGGGCGGCTTTTCGAACCCGTCGCGGGTGCCAAGGACGGACCGCAACTTCACGATCAGAAAGATCGCGATGGCCGCGAGCACGATCAGCTGGATGATGGAATTGTTCATGGCAGCTCCGACTTTAAGGCAGATCCGGACCGGAAACTTCCGGGGTTGGTCAAGACTAGGCTTGTGCTTATGTAGGGGCTGGGGTGGGTCAAGTCCATGACCGGATCAAAACAGCGCGGTGACGCGTGCGTGAAAGGTCGAAAATGCCGCTGCTGCTGGCTGTGCCGCTGTTGATCCTGGCCGAGATAACGCTGTTCGTCACGGTGGGCGGTGCCATTGGCCTGTTGCCGACGCTGGCCATCGTGCTGGGCACCGGCGTGCTGGGCGGGATGGTCTTGCGCGCCCAAGGCCAGAAGTCCCTGGCCCTGATGGCCGATGCGGTAAGGGGTCCGGGGCGGGATCCGGGCGGCCCGCTGGCGGCGGCGGGCGACGGCGTTCTGGTGGCGCTGGCCGGTATCCTTTTGATCCTGCCCGGCTTTCTGACGGATGGGATCGGCCTTGTCCTGCTGATTCCGCTGGTCCGGCAGCTGCTTCTGCGCCGGTTTGCCGATTACGCGCGGCGGCATCCAGGCGCCGTGTCGATGCATGTCGTCCAGCGGCCGGAACCAGGCGATGCGGCCCGCTACAATCCGATGACGGATGGCGATATCATCGAGGGCGAGGTGCTTGACCCGCCGCCGAGCAACCCGCATGCCGACCGGATTCATCGCTGAATCCCGGCATTGAGGCGGCCCGGGCAAGCTGCTAGGAACGGCGCAACTTATCCATCGGAGATTTCGGGAATGGCCGAAGAAAACGCCGCGCAGCCGCAAGTCAGGATGCAGATCCTGGGGCAATATGTGCGCGACCTGTCGTTTGAAAACGTGGTGATGCAGAAGGGCCTGATGGCGCAGGA
>JANLQT010000388.1:0-10614 GCA_031368035.1 Rhodobacterales bacterium
AGGCTGAGCGCGTGATCCCGCACGCTGGCCTGCCAGGGGCTGCCGACGATCAGCGCTACCGGAATCATGCAGGCCAGTTGCACCACAAAGCGGGCCATGGTGATCTGGCCGACCGGGATGGTGTCGGTCGCGAGTTTTGAAGAGACGTCGAGGAATTGCGACAGGGCGCAGAAGGCCAGCATCAGAAGGATGCCAAGCTGGGTGCGGTCGGTCATGCGCGGTGCCTGGGGCCAAAGCTGGGGGGTTTCACACCCCCCAGACCCCCGGTGGGATATTTGGGGAAGATGATTGGGGCAGGGGTCAGCAATTAGGCACGTTCACCGCCAAGCCGCCGAGCGAGGTTTCCTTGTATTTCATGTGCATGTCGCGGCCGGTCTGGCGCATGGTCTCGATGCAGACGTCAAGGCTGACAAGGTGCTGGCCGTCACCGCGCAAGGCAAGGCTGGCGGCAGAGACGGCCTTGATCGCACCAAGGCCGTTGCGCTCGATGCAAGGCACCTGGACCAGACCGCGGACGGGATCGCAGGTCATGCCGAGGTGATGTTCCAGCGCGATTTCGGCGGCGTTTTCCACCTGTTCCGGCGTTCCGCCCAAGACGGCGGCGAAACCCGCGGCGGCCATGGCGGCGGCGCTGCCCACCTCGGCCTGACAGCCACATTCGGCGCCGGAAATCGAGGCGTTGTGCTTGCACAGTCCGCCGATGGCGGCGGCGGTCAGCAGGAAATCACCGATCTTCAAGGCCGAAGCGCCCGGCACATGGTCAAGGTAATAGCGCAGCACAGCAGGCAGCACCCCCGCCGCGCCATTGGTCGGCGCAGTGACGACCTGGCCGCCAGCGGCGTTTTCCTCGTTGACCGCCATGGCGTACAGGCTCATCCAATCGTTGATCACATGCGGGGCGGTCATGTTCAGGCCGCGTTCCGCGATCAGCGCATCATGGATACCCTTGGCGCGGCGGCGCACCTTCAGGCCGCCGGGCAGGATACCCGTCCCCTCCATCCCCTTGGAAATGCAGGCGTTCATCACTTCCCACAGGCCCGCGATGCCGAGGTCGATCTCGGACGCGCTGCGGAACTTCAGCTCGTTGGCGCGTTTCATCTGCGCGATGGACAGCCCCGATTTGCCCGCCATCGCCAACATCTCGGCGGCGGTCTCAAACGGATAGGGCACATCGGCCCGGGCCTTGGATTTGGTCCCGCCCGCCTCGCTCAGTTCGGCTTGCGTCACCACAAAGCCGCCACCGATGGAGTAATAGGTCTCTTGCAGGATCACATCGCCTTGCGCATCCGTCGCCTTAAGGATCATCGCATTGGCATGGCCGGGCAGCGCGTGGTCATAATCGAACACCAGATCGCGCGCCGGATCGAAGGTCAGTTCCGGCAGGCCGGGCGGCGAAATGCGCCGCGTCGCCGTGATCTGGGCCAGCGCCGCCTCGGCCTTGACCGCGTCATAGGTGGCGGGCGCAAACCCCGCCAGCCCCAGGATCGTCGCCCGGTCGGTCGCATGGCCGACGCCGGTGAAGGCCAGCGAGCCATGCAGCGAGGCTTTCAACCCCGTGGGATGAAAGGGCGAGCCGCGCAGGCTGTCCAGAAACCGCCCCGCCGCGACCATCGGCCCCATCGTATGCGAAGAGGACGGGCCGATGCCAACCTTGAACATATCGAAGACGGACAGGAACATCAGCTTGCCAGATGGGTGAAAATGGCGGCGCCAAGCCCTTCGGCGCGGGCACAGGCCAGTGCGGCCGGGCGAAGCTCCAATGCGGCGAGCACCTTGTGCAGGGCAGGGTAATCGGCACTGTCGATGCGGGCCGGGTGACCCTGCGGCATGTCGCCCAGCCAGCGCATCAGCACGGCAAGGTAATAGCCCAGGATCGAGGGCGCCTCGGACAGAAAGCCCGGCGCCTGACTGGCCACCATGCTGTCCAGAACGTTCAGGCAGACAAGCAGCCGCGGCACGGCACGGGCAAGGACCGCATCGACATTTTCGGGCCCGGCGACGCGGTCCGTGTGGAACACATCCAGCACGACGGGATGCAGGTTGAAGGTGACAAAGAACAGCCAGGTCAGGAAGGCCGGCCGGTCCCGGTCCCCGGGCTGCGGCGCCAAAGCGCCATGCTTTTCCGACAGATACAGCAGGATTGCCGCGGTTTCGAACATCGGGCCTTCCGGGGTTTCCAGCGCCGGGATCTTGCCCAGGGGCTGCAGCGCGCGGTAGCTGGCGCTGTCCAGTTGACCTGCCGCGCGATCGATCTGGCGCGCCTCGTAAGGCAGGCCCAGTTCTTCCAGAACCAGACGGACGATCAGCGAGGCGCTGTCGGGGGAAGAGTGCAGGATATACATTGGGTCCTTCCGGCGTTCGGGGGCGATTATGACAGCGCAGCGGCCGGGCCGTCGCGCAAAAACGACGCCTTGCCCCAAGATTCGCGCCGGAAGCCGCGGAATTCGCCGCCAGGCCGTGGTGCGTTAGCCGATTGTTAACCCTGTTTGGTCAGGCTGGCACAAAAGGAGAACGCGAATGGGTTTTCTGGCGCGGCTGGGTCTGGTCCTGGCAACCACTTGCGGAGGTGCGGCTGGCGTTGACGCGCAAGTCCTGACGGCGCAGCAGCAAGACCGGCTGCTGACCGACCCCGCCGCCTTTCTGGAAGCGGCGGCGACAGCAACGCATTGGTTCGGTGATCCGCGCGGGCTGAACGCGCAAGGCGTGCTGGATTTCGTGGCGGCCATGCGCGCCGGGCGGCGGGCGGATGTGACGGCGCTGCTGCTGCAGGCGGATTTGTCGGGCGACGGGATCGTCTCGCAGGACGAGGTGTTGCGGCTTGCGCCCGCCCTGACGCCCTCGGCCCGGGGCAAGCTGATCGCGCGGGCGGGGCTGGCGGATGGCGACAGCGACGGGGCCGTCTCGCCGGCGGAACTGCAGGCCTATGCGCGGGACGAGGCGCTGCGGCTGTTCCCCGACCAGAAGGCGCAGGATTTGCAGATGGTGCTGCTGTTTGACACCGATGGCGATACCTGGGTCGCCTATGACGAGGTGGTGCAGGCGCTGAAGGATCTGAACGGGGCGCAGGTGGCGGCACGTCCGCGGCGCTGCAAGGGTGCGGCTTGCGTTCCGGCGCCCGCCACCGGGCATCATCTGAGCGCGGCGGTTCTGCCGCTTGTGCTGCCGCCCGGATCACCGAAGGCCGCGCCGGTCTTTGCGTCCGATGCGCCCTGACGCGGGGCTAGGCGGCCGGGTCCGGCCTGTCGGTTTCGGCCCCCGTCGCGTCCGGCCCGTCGCGTCCGGCCCGTCGCGTCCGGCCCGTCGCGTCCGGCCCGTCGCGTCCGGCCCGTCGCGTCCGGCCCGGCGGGCAGGGCTCAAGGACAAAGCTCCGCGCCGGAAGGACTGTGCCGCTCGCGCAGGGGCCTTTCAGCACAGGCTCATTCTCCACCGTGTGAGCGGCAAAGATCGGGACGGGGATGAACTGTTCCTGTTTTGTTTACGCCAGATTAACCATGTTGTGCGAAAAGGAAGGGCACGAGGACTTTGACAGGGGAGTGGCCGACATGGGCATCAGGATCACGGCTATCGCACTGTGGACGGCGCTGACCCTGCAATTCCTTCCCGCGCTGCTTTGGGCCGAAGGGGCGAATTTCCGCGCGGTGCCCTCTCCGGTGGTGCGGCAGATACACCGGGTGGCGGAAGGGCTGCTGGACAGCGGTCTTGGCCTTTTCACCCTCGGCGGCCACAGGCTTACGCTGGACGGTCAGATGTGGCGCTGAAGCCGGGCAGGGGGGCAAAGGGGCCGGGGACTGGCCTTCCGCCTAAAGACTTGCGCTTGCGAAATCCCACAGCAGCTTCAGGTTCAAGGCCACGATCACCAGCGCCACCAGCATCGCAATCGCGATCAGCCAGCGCGGCGCCACCAGCGCCCCCATCTTGCGCTTGTCGGCGGTGAACATCACCAGCGGCACCACGGCGAAGGACAACTGCAAACTCAACACCACCTGCGTCAGGATCAGCAGCCGCCCGGTGCCTTGCGCGCCGTAATACAGCGTCACCCCGGCCGCCGGAATGATCGCCAGCCCCCGTGTGATCAGTCGCCGCAGCCAGGGTTGCAGCCGGATGCGCAGGAACCCCTCCATCACCGCTTGCCCCGCCAGCGTCGCCGTGACGGTCGAATTCAGCCCGCAGGCCAGCAGCGCCACGGCAAACAGCCCGGGCGCAAGGCCCGACCCCAGCAGCGGGCCGATCAGCTTGTGCGCATCGGACAGGTCCGACACCTCGGTTTGCCCCGTCGCATGGAAACTCGCGGCGGCCAGGATCAGGATCGAGGCGTTGATCAGCAGCGCGAAACTCAGCGCCACGGTGCTGTCGATGGTGGCAAAGCGCAACGCCTCGCGCTTTTCGGGCAGGGTGTCGCCGTAAGCGCGGGTCTGCACGATGGCGGAATGCAGATACAGATTGTGCGGCATCACGGTCGCGCCCAGGATCCCCAGCGCCAGATACAGCATCTGCGGATTGCGCAGGATTTCCGTCGTGGGCGCAAAGCCGCGGATCGCCTCGCCCCAGTTGGGGTCCGCCAAAGCGATCTGGATGGCAAAGCTGAGCGCGATCACCCCCAGAAGCGTGATGATGAACGCCTCCAGTTTGCGGAAGCCCTTGTTCTGTAACCACAAGATCAAGAACACATCCAGCGCGGTGATCAGAACGCCCAGTTCCAGCGGAATGCCGAACAACAGGTTCAGCCCGATGGCGGTGCCGATCACCTCGGCAATGTCGGTGGCGATGATCGCGGTTTCCGCCGCCAGCCATAACGGGATCGTGACCATCCTCGGGAACGCATCCCGGCAGGCCTGCGCCAGATCGCGTCCCGAGGCGATGGCGAGCCGCGCACACAGGCTTTGCAGCACGATCGCCATCAGGTTGGAAATCAGCGCGACGCTCAGCAGCGCATAGCCGAATTTCGAGCCACCGGCCAGCGAGGTCGCCCAGTTGCCCGGGTCCATATAGCCGACCGCGACCATATAGCCGGGGCCAAGGAAGGCCGCGAACCGCCGCCAGGCGCCCTTGGGCAGCACGACCGACCGGTGCACTTCGGCAAGCGGCGCCGCGCCGCGCGGGGCGCGCCATGGGTCGAACGGATCAGACTCAGCTTTGGTCGTCAGCACGGACATCGGGATTTTCGGTCTTTCAGACAGGGAATTTGTGATTGCGAATTATTCTCAATATCAACGGCCGTGCGGCACTGTCAAGGGCAGCGGCCCAAAATTGGGCGGCCAGCGGCTGGCACTCGGCGCCGCGTTTGCTATAACCGGCAGGGATTTCCGGGGAGAGTGCCATGCCAGCCGACCTGTCGCCGATCGACAAGGCCAAGTTCGTTGCCGCCAAGCGCGCGGTGGATTTCGTGCAGCCGGGGATGAAACTGGGCCTCGGCACCGGCTCGACCGCGGCGTGGATGGTGCGCTGCCTGGGCGAGCGGGTGCGCAATGACGGGCTGAAGATCGTGGGGGTTCCGACCTCGTCCCGCACGGCGGAACTGGCGCGGTCGCTGGGCATCCCCATCACCTCGCTTGACGATGTGAAATGGCTGGACCTGACCATTGACGGCGCGGACGAGTTCGACCGCAACCTCGCCCTGATCAAGGGCGGCGGCGCGGCGCTGCTGCAGGAAAAGATCGTGGCGACGGCGTCCGACCAGATGATCGTGATCGCCGATGCCGCCAAAGAGGTCTCCGCGCTCGGCGCCTTCCCCCTGCCGATCGAGGTGATCCCCTTCGGCTGGCAAACCACCAAGGCGCTGGTCGAGGAATTGCTGATCTCGATGGACGTGCTGACCCGCGACGTGACGCTGCGCATGAACGGTGACGCGCCCCTTGTGACGGATGAGGCGAATTTCATCCTGGACCTGCATCTGAAACGCATCGGCAATCCGCGGCAGTTGTCGCTGGTGTTGAACCAGATCCCCGGGGTTGTGGAAAATGGCCTGTTCATCGACATCTGCGACATCGTGGTGATCGGCCATTCCGACGGCCTCGTGACGGTGCGCGACATCAACGCGGGCTCCGAACATGATGACCGCATCACTTTTGCGCCCGAAGACAACATCTTCGCCGATCTGGACTAGGTTCAGAAAGAAGGGAGTATTTGGACCAAGATGAAACCCTGAGTGGTTCATCTTGGCCCAAATACCTCCACGGGGGTCCGGGGGTGTGAAACCCCCGGCTTTGCAACCAGCGCGAGGCTGACATGGCGTTCGACTATGATCTTTTCGTCATCGGTGGCGGCTCGGGCGGGGTGCGCGCGGCGCGGATCGCCGCGTCCGAGGGCCGCGCGCGGGTCGGCCTGGCCGAGGAAAGCCGGATGGGCGGCACCTGCGTCATCCGGGGCTGCGTGCCGAAAAAGCTGATGGTGTTTGCCTCCGGCTATCCGGATCTGATCGAAGATGCCCGCGCCTATGGCTGGGATGCGTCTCGCGGCGCTCTGGACTGGACCCGGTTCAGCGCCAGTCTGGACGCCGAACTTGACCGCCTGGAAGCGGCCTATCGCCGCACGCTGACGGGCGCCGGCGTCACGCTGCACGATGCCCGCGCCGTGCTGGAAGACCCCCATACCCTGCGCCTTGCGACCGGAGAGCGCTTTACCGCCAGCCATATCCTGATCGCCACCGGCGGGCATCCCTACATCCCGCATTTCCCGGGCTCGGACCTTGCGGTGTCGTCGAACGCCATGTTCCAGATGAAGGCGCTGCCCCGGCGCGCGCTGGTGGTGGGGGGGGGCTATATCGCCTGCGAATTTGCCTGCATCCTGAACGGGCTTGGGGTGCAAGTGACGCAATTTTACCGCGGCGCCCAGATGCTGCGCGGCTTTGACGTAGAAGCGGTGCGCCATGTCACCATGGCGATGGGCCACCACGGCATCGACATCCACCTTGGCATGGATGTGCTGGAACTGGCGCAGCAGGCGGATGGCATTCATGCCACCGCGACCGACGGAAGCGAAAGGGTGTTCGATCTGGTGCTGTATGCCACCGGGCGGCGGCCGAATACCTCGGGTCTGGGGCTGGAGGCTCTGGGGGTGGACATCGGCCCGCAAGGCCAGGTCGTGGTCGATGATTACAGCCAGACCGGCGTGCCCTCGATTTTTGCGGTGGGCGATGTGACGGGCCGCGCCGCGCTGACCCCGGTCGCCATCCGCGAGGGGCATGCCTTTGCCGATACGGTGTTCGGCGGCAAGCCCACGAAATTCGACCATTCCCTGATCGCCTCTGCCGTCTTCACCAAGCCCGAACTGGGCACCGTGGGCCTGTCCGAAGAGGCCGCCCGGGCGCGCGGTCCGATCGAAGTCTATACCGCCAGTTTCCGCCCGATGCGCAGTGCCTTCGCCGGCCGCCCCGACACCGCGCTGATGAAGCTGGTGGTGGACAAGGCCACGACCCGGGTTCTGGGCTGCCATATCGTCGGGCCAGAGGCGGGCGAGATGGTGCAACTGGCCGCCATAGCCATCGGCATGGGGGCCACGAAAGCGGATTTCGACCGCACCGTGGCGGTGCATCCCACCCTGTCCGAAGAGCTGGTGACGATGCGCAAGCCCACGCGCTCAGATTGATCACGACTTGACTTCGGGCCGATCTGCCCCAAGTCAGAGAACAAGTATATCTAAAGGGAAGTTGAATGGCTGGCAGCGGAGGCCCCTGGGGGGGCGGTGGCAAGGGTCCGGATGACAATGACGACCGGCCCAAGAACGGCAACGGCGGCAACCGTCCGACGGGCGGTCCTTCCGTGCCCGAAATCGACCGGCTGGTGAAAAAGGGGCAAGAGCAGCTCCGAGTCCTGATGGGCGGCAAGGGCAGCGGCAACGGCGGTGGCTATGGCGGCCCCGGGCCGGAGGGCGGCTTTGGCCGGTTCGTGAACCGGCAGACCGTGGCGCTGGCGGCGGTGGCCGTGGTGGCGATCTGGGCCTTCCTCAGCTTTTACACGGTGAAGCCGGAAGAGCGTGCGGTGGAGCTGCTGTTCGGCAAATACTACCGCGTCACCGACGAGGGCCTGCATTTCGCGCCCTGGCCCGCGATCACCGCCGAGGTCATCAACACATCGGGTCAGAACACCACCGAAATCGGCACCGGCCAGATGGGCGAATCTGACAATGGCCTGATGTTGACCGGCGATCAGAACATCGTTGATATCGAGTTTGAAATCGTCTGGAACATTTCCGACCCGACCAAGTACCTGTTCAACCTGAAAGAGCCTGAAGCCACGATCCGTGCCGTCGCCGAAAGCGCCGTGCGCGACATCTCGGCCCGCTCGCAGCTGATGCCGATTCTGAACAAGGACCGCGGCGCGATTGAAACCCAGCTGCTGACCGAAGTGCAGGCGACGATGGACAGCTATGCCAGCGGCATCGAAGTGGTGCGGGTGAACCTGCTGAAATCCGACGCGCCGGCCGAAGTGATCGACGCTTTCCGCGCCGTGCAGGCCGCCCAGCAGGAACGCGACCAGTTGCAGAAGGTCGCCGACGCCTATGCCAACAAGACCACTGCCGCTGCACGCGGGCAGGCCAGCCAGACCGCGCAGGAAGCGCAAGCCTATGCCGCGCAGGTGGTGAACCAGGCCGAGGGCGACGCCGCCCGCTTCCTGTCGATCTATGGCGAATATGTCAAAGCGCCGGTGGTCACCCGCCAGCGCCTGTATCTGGAAACCATGGAACATGTGCTGGGCGGGGCGAACAAGGTGATCATGGACACGGCAAACGGGTCGAACGTGCTGCCCTATCTGCCGCTGAGTGGATTGCAGACCCTGCCGCCCCTTGGCACAGCGCCCGGAGGGTCGAACTGATGAAAGCCATCTACATCCTTCCGATTGCCGCCGTCGTGGCGCTTGTGCTGCTGTTGTCCTCGGTTTTCATCGTGGATCAGCGCGAAAAGGTGCTGGTCTTGCAATTCGGCCAGATCCGCCAGGTGATCGAACAGCCGGGTCTGAACTTCAAGATCCCGTTCATCCAGGACGTGCTGCGCTATGACAGCCGCATTCTGGGCGTCACCACCGAGCCTGCGGAGTTCACTCTTGGCGACAGCAAGCGCCTGGTGGTGGATGCCTTCGCGCGCTGGCGCATCACCGATCTGCCGAAGTTCCGCCGCGCCGTCGGCGCCGGCGGGATCGAGGCGGCGCGGGCCAACCTGTCCAAGATCATCAACCCCGAAATCCGCGACGTTCTGGGCGAGGTCACGCTGGGCATCGTCCTGTCCGAGGATCGTCTGGGCCTGATGACCAAGATCCGCGACAATGCGCGGATCAAGGCCGCCAGCCTGGGCATTGACGTGATCGACGTGCGACTGACGCGGACCGATCTGCCCAAGCAGAACCTGGAGGCGACCTTCGCCCGGATGCAGGCCGAACGCCAACGCGAGGCGACCGACGAGGTCGCGCGCGGCAACGAAGCGGCGCAGACCATCCGCGCCGAGGCCGACCGCAAGGCGATCGAAACCAAGTCCGAAGCGAACAAGAACGCCGAAATCATCCGCGGTCAGGCCGATGCCAAGCGCATCGCCATCTATGCCACAGCCTATGGCAAGGATCCGGAGTTCTTCGCCTTCACCCGCTCGCTGACGGCCTATGTCACCGCGCTGGCCGGCAGCACCACGACCATGGTGCTAAGCCCGACCAGCGATTTCTTCCGCTATTTCAACGAATCCAACCTGGCGCCTCCGGCCCCATAAACCGTAGGTCGGGCGAAAGCCCGACTCCCTACTCCGCCACGCGAGTCGGGCTGTCGCCCGACCTACACGCCTTCGTTCACGCAAGTCGTACCGCTTGCGTGAACGGGTGTTTCAAAAGCCTCACAGGGCTTTGACCCAAGCCCACGCGGGATTGCGTTGCCAAATGCCGCGCCGGCCCGCACATTCCAATGCATTCCCGACCCCGGGGAGAGTTTACGGGGCCGGATGCAAAAGGAGACACCCTTGCTGAATTCAAACGTCATCCCCCTGCCGCAGCGCAGCGGCAAACCGGCGATGCGGCCGGCCCGGGCCGCCGCGGCGGCCATGGTGATGGGCCTGGCGCTGGCCACCGGCCCCGCCACCGCGATCTTCGCGCAAACGACGCCCGAAAGCTTTGCCGACCTGTCTGAAAAGGTCAGCCCCTCGGTGGTGATGATCACCACCACCTCGACCGTGGCGATGAACGCCGAAGCGGACGGCGGCGGCCCTGCGCTGCCGCCCGATTCGCCCTTCAACAAGTTCTTCCAGGATTTCCTGGACAAGAACGGCCAGCCGCCGATGGATGCGCCGCAGCGGTCCGAGGCTTTGGGATCCGGTTTCGTGATCTCGGCCGATGGTTACATCGTGACCAACAACCACGTCATCGAAGGCGCGGACGAGATCGAGATCGATTTCTTCAACAAGCAGCACTACATCGCCAAACTGGTCGGCACCGACAAGAAGACCGACATCGCGCTGCTGAAGATCGAAGCCCCGGCGCCGCTGCCCTTCGTCAAGTTCGGCGACAGCGACAAGGAACGGGTCGGCGACTGGGTTCTGGCCATGGGCAACCCCTTGGGCGAAGGCTTCTCGGTCTCGGCCGGCATCATCTCGGCGCGCAACCGCGAGCTTTCGGGCACCTATGACGACTTCCTGCAAACCGA
>JANLQT010000390.1:0-1568 GCA_031368035.1 Rhodobacterales bacterium
CGCGGCCGCGCGGTTCGTTTGGACAAAGGGCAGGCGATCCAGATCATCAACACCCATGGTCAGCAGGTCGTCGACACCTGGTGCTTCAATGCCGATGACCTGTCCGAGTTCATGTCGATGCAGCATCTGCACGCCAGCCTGCAAGGGATTTTCCCGACGAAGGGCGATGGTCTTGCGACGAACCGGCGGCGGCCGATCCTGATGCTGGAGGAGGATACCTCGCCCGGGCGCCATGACACGATCATCGCGGCCTGCGACGTTCATCGCTATGCAGCACTCGGCTGCCGCGACTATCACGACAACTGCACCGACAATTTGCACGCGGCCTTGGGGCAGATGAACCTGCGCGCCCCCGCCTGTCCGGCCCCGCTGAACTTGTGGATGAACATCCCGGTTGGCCCCGATGGCAAAATCATCTGGGGCCAGCCGCTGAGCAAGCCGGGGGATCACGTGACCCTGCGCGCCATGTTGGATTGCATCGTGGTCATG
This sequence comes from Rhodobacterales bacterium, assembly GCA_031368035.1. GTDB lineage: Bacteria > Pseudomonadota > Alphaproteobacteria > Rhodobacterales > Rhodobacteraceae > Stagnihabitans. The sequence goes on from JANLQT010000390.1 coordinate 490, forward strand.
TCAACCTGCCCGCAGGACATGATTCCGATCAACGGTGCCGCGTGCCAGCCGACCGAGGTTCACTATCGGCTGTTGGGCTGACCGGCTTTGCAGCAGGCGCGGTTCACGCCAGCCCGGAGCTGATCCGGTACACCCGCGCTCCGCCCTCTTCCTTCCCCGAGGTCACGAGCAGCCCCAGTTTCTTGCCCAAGGCCCCGGACATGGTGCCCCTCGCTGTATGTGCCAACCATCCCGTTGCTGCGACAATCTCATCCATCGTGGCACCTTCAGGGGTCTGGAGCAGTGCAATGAGCATGGCCTGCTTGGTCCCGGAGCGCGGCGTCGGAACCTTGGGCACCGGAACTTCGGCCGCGTGTTTGTGGATCGCGACCACGGTCTTGATCACCACGGGCTCGATGCCGATGGCCAGCAGGCCTGCGTCGGTGACAACCAGCGTGATGCCGTGGCCATCGCCGGTTTCCCGCCAGAGCGGTTCGCCCCGGCTTGAGGAGGCATCGACCTCTTGCAGCCAACCGTGTTCGATCATCTTGGTAACAGACATCTTCGCCGCCGCACCGGCCAGCCCCTTGGGCAGCGGCATGGCGATGTTGTCGGGGCGCTTGGCCCCGGCGCTGAGAATGATGGTTTGAGTTTCGGTGAGTTTCGTCATGGTCCGTTCCTGTTATTGGTCGTGTTCGGCAAGGAAATTTGCGATGCGCGACATGAGATCGTTGTGGCCCTTCGCATCGGCCCCGAGGATCACGTCATCGTCGCGTTCGAGATCAGCGATCTCGCGCAGCAGGGCGATGGCGTCATCGCAAGCGGCGAGGCGTTCAGCCTCCCATGCGGCGGTAATGGCGTCCTGTTCGATCTGGTGGCGCTGGGCGGGATCAGGCGGCATGCTCGCCCTCCTTGAAGGCGCTGTCGGTGATCTGGCGCAGAAGGCTCGCGTAGTGGTTCAGACGGCTCTGTTGCACAAATCCCGTGAGGGATTCATCTTGTGAATCCAGCGTGATAGCTGGGGTGGATGAGCAGACAGAACATACCGACTTACAAGACTCTGAACTGGCCCGAGTATAACAAGGCGCTCAAGCGCCGCG
>JANLQT010000424.1:0-4827 GCA_031368035.1 Rhodobacterales bacterium
CTCGATCATCCGGGCCTTGTTGACCTGATAGGGCACTTCGTCGATGACGATGGCAAAGCGGTCCTTGCGAACCTCCTCGATATGGGTTTTTGACCGGATGATGACGCTGCCGCGCCCCTCAAGATAAGCCTTCCGCGCACCTGACCGCCCCAGGATCAGCGCCCCGGTCGGAAAGTCCGGCGCCGGGATGATCTCCATCAGCCGTTCCATCGACAGATCGGGGTTCTCGATCAGCGCCAGCGCGCCGTCGATCACTTCGCCCAGATTGTGCGGCGGAATTCGCGTCGCCATGCCGACGGCAATGCCCTCGGCCCCGTTGACCAGCATGTTCGGGAACCGGGCCGGAAGCACCGTCGGCTCGCGGTCCTTGCCGTCGTAGTTGTCCTGAAAATCGACGGTGTCCTTGTCGATATCGGCCAGCAGGAAGCCCGCCGGCTTGTCCATCCGCACTTCGGTGTAACGCATGGCGGCAGCGTTATCGCCGTCCATGCTGCCGAAATTTCCCTGCCCGTCCAGCAGCTTCAGGCTCATCGAGAACGGCTGCGCCATCCGCACCAGCGCGTCGTAAATCGCCGAATCGCCATGCGGGTGGTATTTCCCCATCGTATCGCCCACGGGGCGCGCCGATTTGCGGTAAGCCTTGTCCGAGGTGTTGTTGGTCTCGTGCATCGCAAACAGGATGCGCCGGTGCACCGGCTTCAGACCGTCGCGCAGATCGGGGATCGCGCGGCTGACGATCACGCTCATCGCATAATCGAGATAGGCCGTCTTCATCTCGGCCGCGATGTCGATCTGCGGGCCGTGATGCACAGGCCGCTCCGGTGCGGCTTCGGGCGAATCTTCGGTGTTTTCAGGGGGTTCTGGCGTATCGCTCACAGCGGGGTCTGCCTTCGGGGCAAGGTCAATAAAGGGTCAGTCCCGGCTTATAACTTGGGTTTCCGCATGGTGCAATGCGCGCCGGCCCCGCCCGCTGGCAGCCGCCCCAGTTGAGTGCTAACATACTGCTTTCATTGATCTTTAATTCCGTTGTGCCAAACTGGGTTTGAGGCATGAAAAGGGGGCCAATATGAAGCCTGAACATGGGCACACCGAAACCGCGCTGATGCTGAAAGGCTGGGGGCTGACGACGGCGGAATTCTTCTACCGGATGCCGGATTTCCACCACGTGCTGAACTCCTATGTCTGGCAGGACTACGATCTTGCGCCGGATTATCCGACGCTCTTCAAGTTCATCGAATACTGGCAAAAGGAAATCGAAGGTCCGCTCCATTCGGTCCGTTTCACCCATCGCAAGCTGATCGGCCCGGGCGAATGGCGCAACGTCGTGGGCGAGTTTCGCCTGAACTGAGCCTTGCACCGGGGCCGCCCGCCCGCTACTCCGCCCTCTCTTTGGCGGAGATCAGACATGAACAACGCGCCCCACCCCCAACGGCCCGTCCGCGACGCCGCCGGCCTTGAACGCGAAGGCCTGTCCCGGCCTCAGGACCGCGAGCTGCTGGACCGGATCGCGCTCGACTTCCGCATCCGCATCACGCCCGAGATGCTGGGCGCGATGACCCCCGCCATCGCCGCGCAATTCGTCCCCGACCCGCGAGAGCTGCAAATCCGCCCCGAGGAGCTGTCCGACCCGATCGGCGACCGCGTCCATGCGAAGGGCGCGCTGACCCACCGCTATCCCGACCGGGTGATCCTGCACGCCACGCAAACCTGTGAGGTCTATTGCCGCTTCTGTTTCCGCCGCGAAACCGTCGGCGATACCGGCACGCTGGCGGAACCCGAATTTGCGCGGGCCCTGACCTATCTCGCGGCCAACCCGCAAATCCGCGAGGTGATCTTCACCGGCGGCGACCCCCTGACCCTGTCGCCCCGCCGCCTGGGCGACTGGCTCCAGCGCCTCAGCGCCTTGCCCAGCCTGGACGTGATCCGCCTTCACACCCGCGTGCCCGTGGTCGCACCCGAGCGCATCACGGAGGATCTTCTCGCCGCACTCGATGTGCCGCAGGCGGTGTTCCTTGCCCTGCACACCAACCACGCCTCCGAACTGACCCCGGCTGCGCAAGATGCCCTGCGCCGCCTGAACAAGGCCGGCGTTGCGCTTTTGTCCCAAACCGTGCTGCTGAAGGGCGTGAACGCCGATGCCGATACGCTGGAAACTTTGTTCCGCGCCTTGATCCGCGCCCGCGTCAAACCCTATTACCTGCACCACTGCGATCTTGCCAAAGGCACCTCGCATTTCCGCACGACGATTGCCGAGGGTCAGGCCATCATGGCCGCCCTGCGCGCCCGTCTGTCCGGCATCGCTCAGCCGACCTATGTGCTGGATATCCCCGGCGGCCACGGCAAGGTCCCCATCGGCCCCGGCTACCTGACCCAGTCCGCGCCTGGCCAATGGCGCGTCACTGACCCGAATGGCGGAACGCACGACTACACAGACCCTGCCTGACCTCATCACAGAAGCCATAAATATTCCCGGGGTCCGGGGCAGCGCCCCGGTCTTGCGGCATCAGTAACTCCGCGTCGGCCGGTCAAATACCTTCCGCCCCATCAAAGAGCCCACCAGATCGACCATCAGCTTGGCCGTCCGCCCGCGCTCATCCAGAAACGGGTTCAACTCGACCAGGTCCAGCGAGGTCACCAACCCCGATTCGTGCAGCAGTTCCATCACCAGATGCGCCTCGCGGAAGGTGGTGCCGCCGGGCACCGTGGTCCCAACGGCCGGGGCAATCGCCGGGTCCAGAAAGTCCACGTCCAGACTGACATGCAGCATCCCCCCCGCCGCCTTCACCGCAGACAGAAACTCTCGCAGCGGCGCCACGATGCCGCGTTCATCCAGCACCCGCATGTCATTGATCGCCAGATCATGCTCCAGCAGCGCCGCATGTTCCGCCGGATCGACTGACCGGATGCCGAACAGGCAAATCCGCTCTGGTGGAAGCGGCGCGGGGAAGGGCGGGAAAGCGTCGAACCCCGCGCGCCCGGCGATATAGGCCACGGGCGTTCCGTGCAGATTGCCGCTTTCGCTGGTCAGGGGCGTGTGGAAATCGGAATGGGCGTCCAGCCACAACAGGAACAGCGGCCGCCCCTTTCGCGCGGCAAAGGCCGCGGCACCGGCGACCGAGCCCAAAGCCAGCGAATGATCGCCGCCCAGAATGATCGGAAATCCTGACGCCGACAGCGCGTCATCCACCTTGTCCGCCAAAACCTCGGTCCAGCCAAGCACTTCGGGCAGGGAATGCACCGCCGGGTTGGGGCAGGCGGCGCCCGTCAACGGCGGCAGCACCAGATCGCCCCAATCTTCCACCGCATGGCCAAGACTGCGAATCGCGTCCACAATCCCCGCCACCCGGTAGGCCGCAGGCCCCATGATGCAGCCCGCGCGGCGCTGGCCGGCGTCGATCGGGGCCCCAAGCAGACAGACTTTGGCCATGGCCTCCTCCTCTTTGGTCCAGACCTAGCGGAAATCCGGGCTTGGCGACAAGCGAAAGCAGGCTAGACTGCCGGGATGGACCAGACCCCGCCACAAACCGCGCTGGCGCTGCTGAAATCCGGCGGCCTGCGGATTGGCCCCGAATGGCAGCGCGCACATGAGCTGTGCCAGTTGGACGAGGGTGACCGCGCCCATGATCTGGTCCATGCCCTGTGCCACTGGATCGAGGGCGACGTGGCCAACCGCGACTACTGGTATCGCCGCGTGCAGCCCTGGACCCGCGCCGCCACGATCGAGGCGGAATGGAGCGCTTTGGCCGCCGAGCTGAACTGAACGCGCCTTTGCGCCAGCGCCATTGCGCGCTAGCCTGCCGCCATGTCCCAAAGCTTCGCCGCCCGTCTGACCCGCCAGCCCATCGCTTTCGATCCCGCCCCGGCGGCAGAAATCCACAGCGATTTCAGCGACCTGCCGCCCGAAGTTTCCACGCTTCTGGCCGCCAGCGCCGGATGCAGCCCCTATCTGCGCGGCCTTGCCTTGCGCGAATCCGGCTGGCTGCGGGACGCTTTGGCCGGGCCGCCCGAAGACGCCCTGCACAAAGAGCTCGCCCAACTCGCCCCAATCCCTTTGGCCGAACTTCCCGCCGCTCTGCGCCAGTCCAAGCGCCGCATCGCCCTTCTGGCCGCACTGTGCGATCTTGGCGGCGTCTGGCCGCTGTCCGAGGTCACCGGCGCGCTGACCGCCCTTGCCGATTACGCCGTGGACCTGCCCGTGCAGCGCCTGATCGCCGAGGAAGTCCGGCGCGGCAAACTGCCCGACCTTGGCGACCGGCACGGCTTGACCATCTTCGCCATGGGCAAGATGGGCGCCGCAGAACTCAACTATTCCTCCGACATCGACCTGATCTGCCTGTTCGATGAAACCCTCTACCCCGGCACCGAGCTTGACGCCCGCGCCGCCTTCATCCGTGTGGTCCGCAAGCTGACCGCCATCCTGTCGGACGTCACCGCTGAGGGCTATGTCTTCCGCACCGACTTGCGCCTGCGGCCCGACGCAGCCGTCACTCCGGTCTGCCTGACCATGGGGTTCGCCATGTCCTATTACGAAGCCGAGGGCCGGACATGGGAACGGGCCGCCTGGATCAAGGCCCGCCCCTGCGCCGGCGATCTGGGTGCCGGGGACCGGTTCCTCAAATCCCTCACCCCCTTCGTCTGGCGCAAGCATCTCGACTATGCCGCGATCGAGGATGCCCATGCCATGCGCCTGCGCATCCGTGGCCACCGGGGCCTTGGCGGCGCGGTGAAGGTCGAAGGCCATGACATCAAGCTGGGGCAGGGCGGCATCCGCGAGATCGAGTTCTTCACCCAGACCCGCCAGTTGATCGCCGGGGGCCGCGATCCCGA
>JANLQT010000503.1:0-1587 GCA_031368035.1 Rhodobacterales bacterium
GCGTTCTGGATGATCCGCAAGGCATCCTCGAACAGATTGCGTTCGTCCCGCTCACCCAACTGCTTGCCCGCGACCGAGAAGGGAGGGCACGGCAATCCGCCGGCGAACAGGTCGATCCCCTGAAACTCGGCGCCATGCACGTCTTTCAGGTCCCGCTTTCCGACGATCCATTCAGGCCGATTGAAGGCGAGTGTCTTGCAGCAATGTTCATCAACATCAAGAAGGTAGCGGTGTTCAAAACCAGCCTGTTCAAGCCCCAGCGCTTGACCTCCAGCCCCTGCGCAAACTTCAACCGACGTCAACCTGCGCATCGCATCCTCCGATACCTAAGCATATCTTGTGGCATCAGGATATCAACCCGCCACATGGTGTGGTAGCCGGGAATCTAGTCGAATGTGGTTAGCAGCAAGTTAACCCTGCAACGTCCTGACCCCATACCCCTCACCCCGGGCCTTCATCGCCGCCACCGCCGCGATACTCGCCGCTGCCGTGGTGAAATACGGGATCTTGTCCATCAGCGCGACCCGCCGGATATCCCGGCTGTCCGAAATCGCCTGCGTCCCCTCGGTCGTGTTGAACACCAGCGCGATTTCGTCGTTCTTCAGCCGGTCCACGATGTTTGGGCGGCCCTCATAGACCTTGGCGACGGCGGTTGACGCCACGCCCTGCGCCAAAAGCCACGCCGCCGTGCCCTTGGTCGCCACGATCTCGAACCCCATCGCGGTCAGATCGCGCGCGGCCCCGGCCAAAGCCGAAGTCTTGTCCATATCCTTGACCGACACGAACACCCGGCCGCTGTCGGGGAAAATCGTCCCCGCCCCCATCTGCGCTTTCAAAAACGCCAAAGCAAAGGTGCGGTCCCAGCCCATCACCTCGCCGGTGCTCCGCATTTCCGGCCCAAGCACCGGGTCCACGCCGGGGAAGCGGGCGAAGGGCAGCACGGCTTCCTTCACGCTGAACCACGGGGTTTTGGGGTTGGCCAGGGTCAGCGGGTCCATCAGCGGCAATGGCGTGTCGGGGCCGACGCCCTCGGGATAGGCCGGGCGCATCGGGAAGTTGGTCAAGGGCTCGCCGGCCATCAGCCGCGCCGCAATCGAGGCAATCGCACTATCCGTCGCCTTGGCCACAAACGGCACGGTGCGGGACGCGCGCGGGTTCACCTCCAGCACATAAATCACCCCGTCCTTGATCGCGAACTGCACGTTCATCAGGCCGACGACATGCAGCGCCAGCGCCATCTGCTCGGTCTGCCGGGTCAGTTCCGCGACGATCTCGGCGCTCAACGAATGCGGCGGAAGGCAACAGGCCGAGTCGCCCGAATGCACCCCGGCCTCCTCGATATGTTCCATGATTCCAGCGACATGCACACGGGTGCCATCGCTCAAAGCATCCACGTCCACCTCGATGGCGTTGGACAGATAGCTGTCCAGCAGCACCGGACTTGACCCCGACACCTGCACCGCCGTCGCGATATACCGCTCCAACTGGGCATCGTCGCGGATGATCTCCATCGCCCGCCCGCCCAAGACGAACGACGGCCGGATCACCAGCGGATAGCCGACATCCTTGGCCACCTCGAACGCCTGA
>JANLQT010000513.1:0-3271 GCA_031368035.1 Rhodobacterales bacterium
CGGCTGACCCCTCGCCAGGCCCCACACCAGCCCGGCCAAGAAGCCGCCCAGATGCGCCTGCCAGGCCAGGATGCCGTTCTGCAGCCACCAGCTGGCAAGGTTCAGCGCCGCCAGCGCCGCCAGCCACAGCAGCACCTGGCCGAGCACGGCGGGCAGGCTTTGCCCCTCGGCCCGGCGGGCCTGCGCCTCGCGGACGACAAGCAGCCCGGCAAGGCCGAACAGGGCGCCAGACGTGCCGACCATCGGCTGCGAGGCGGGGCCCAGAAGGCCGAAGACAAAGGCCCCGGCCACAGCCGACAGCGTCCAGAGGCCCAGGAATTCCGCCCGGCCCAGCCGGCCGGCGAGCAGGTTCGCCAGTGCCACCAGCGCCAGCATGTTGCCCAGAAGGTGCGAGAGGCCGGCATGCAGGAAGCTGTGGGTGACAAACATCGCTGCCGTCTGGCCGGGATAGTTCGCCAGCCAGCCGCCACGCATCAAGCCAGCCCAGAAGCCGCCGTATTGATAGGCCAGCGGGCGCCACAGCACGGACCCCCACAGGCGATGGTCCGCGCCTTGCAGCACCACCTCAATGCCGCAATAGACCGCGATCATCGCCAGAATGAAGGCGTCTGGCCGGCGGAACATCGGGTCTGGAGCGGGGGCCTGCGCGTGGGTCATGGGCGATCCTTCCGCGAGGGCGGCCGCGCTGTCCAGCAGGCTCTATTGCGGCAGGAACCGGGGCAGGGGCACCAGCGCCAGCCGCATCAGCCGCTGCATGCGGGCATCGGCATCCGCCTCGGTCTCGTTGCCGATGATCGGGGTCACGAAACGCACCAGCGCCCCGTCCGAGCGGCCGCGCGTCAGGCTGTCCCAGACCACCGAAGCCTTGACCAGATAGTCATTGGTCATCCGCCGGCCGCGCTGTTCGAACCAGTAATAGACCAGCTGCTGGACCATGCCGTTCTGGATCACCGCGCGGTTCACGCGGAAGATGCCGTAAGGCGTGCCGGACATGTCAACCTGCGGCTGGGTGATGGCCGACACCTCCCAGCCGCCGGTGGGCAAGCAGACCTCGGGCGAGTGGATGCCCGAGCCTTCGGTCTGCTTGTAATAGAAGGCGACGAAGACATTAACCGCCTCGGCCTCGCTGGCGGAAAAGAACGTCATGTTGATGTAGTCGTCGGCGTTCAGGACTTTTTCCACATCGGGCGTCAGGCTTTCGGCGCTGCCCGACCAGCCTTCGAGCTGGCGCGGGAACAGGGCGAATGTATCGCGCTCGGGCACCACAGGGGCGCTGACCGGGGCCAGAAGGAAGGCGGCAGCAACGGCCAGCGACAGCAGCGCCCCGGTGATCAGCCCGCGTGAGGTGGCAATGGTCAGGACGCGCGAGAGTTGCCCGCCGAAGCCCTGGAAATCCAGATCGATGGTCTCGGACAGGGGCAGCGGGTTCGGGGCGAGGCGCTGCAGGGCCATCGCCATCCCGAACAGGATGGCGACGCAGAGCAGGAACACCACCCAGCCTTCGAAGAAATGCAGGAAGCCTTCCGCCTGCTCGATGCCATAGGCATTGACCAGATAGCCGATCACCGCGATGCGGACCGAGTTCATCAGCACGGTCAGCGGGGCTGCGGACACAAGAAGCACGACCTTGTGCCAGAACGGGCCGCGGTAAAGGATTGAAAACAGGTAGGAAAACGACAGGATCGGGAACAGATAGCGCAGGCCGGAACAGGCCTCGGCCACCTGCAGCTTGTAGACCCCAAGGTCGATGATGTTGCCTTCCAGGAACACCGGCACATGGATCATCTGAAGCATGGCCACGCCGAGTTCCGACGAGACGCCTTGCAGGAAGATCGACAGCTTCCAGTAGACGAACTGCGGCAAGGGCAGCATGAACACCAGATGCACGACGGGCAGGAAATGGCGCTTGCCTTGCGCCCAGCCGAAGCCGGTCAGCATGACGCCGCCAACCCAGACGATCAGCGCATAAGCCACCACATCGGAGATCCGCACGAGGTTGCCGAAAATGCCGAACACCAGCGCGAACAGCAGCATCGCAATCCCTGGCCAGCGGTTGGCCGGGGTGCCGGGCGGGGCAGGGGGGGTGCGGCGCAATTCGCGCAGGAACAGATACAGCGAGATCAGCGGGATCAGCGGCCCATGGCTGTATTCGGGGGTGATCCAGGCCGCGCCGAGCGACTTCAGGCCGATCCAGTAGATCGGCAGGGCGCTGACCAGCAAAAGGCCGAACCACATCAGGCCCGCAGGGTTCACCGCCGGCAGGCTCCAGCCGCCTTGCGCCTTGCTTTCAGAAACTGACATTGCACACCCTTGGCCACATCCTTGATCACACAAACAAACAGGCCGGGTCGCCGCTGCCTGGGGGCCCGGAACCACAAGCTACGGGACAAAATAGTCAATTTTGGGCCCGAATACGAGTCCGGGTCGGGCGGATAACAGTTTGTTCACCAGATGCGCGGGGCCGGGGCCGGCCGTCAGCGCAGGAAGTTCAAACTTCGGCTGACGGTCAGGAACACCCCGGCAGAGTTGGCGCTGGTCGCGGCATCATTGCTGGAGGGATCGCGCATCCGCAGATTCGCCCCGAGGCTCATGTCCCAGTCCTTGGTAAGCCGGTGGTTGTAGCTGACCACCAGCACCGAGGAGGTGACATCGGGCGAGGTCGTCGAGCCGTTGTCGCTGCTGTAGAACAGGCCCATGTTCAGGCCGGACACATCATTGATCGGCTGGTTGAAGTTGACGCCGACCTGGTCCAGCGTGCCGTTGCCGCTGTCATCCAGCCCATGCGACAGGGTGGCCGAGATCCCGCCCGAGGGCAGGCTCTGCCGCCAGGTCAGCGCGGCATCCCGATCACCGACCTGAATGGACAGGCTGCCGGTCAGATAGGTGTAATCAGCGCTGATCTGGGCCCTTGGGTTGCGGGTTTGGGCCTGGCCGGTCTCGTCCACGACCTGATACTGGATAAAGCCCCCAAGCGAGAGCACCGGCGAGACGTCATAGCTGGTGCCCAGCGTCAGGTTCTGCGTGTCGCGCGCGATGTTCTGGGGTTTGTCCAGCGTCAGCTGATGCTCGGCGCTGACCCCCAGCGACACACTGCCCTGCGGCGAATAGTTGAAGGTCCCGGTCACTCCGGCCTCGGCCCGGTCGATATCCCGAAGCGCGGGATCGGTGGTCTCGCTGTAGCTGATCTGCTCGCCCGAGGCGCTGAGTGTCACCCCGAATCGGGCATCGCGGCCAAGTTCAAGGCTGCCCCCGGCGCTGATGTCCTGCTTCA
>JANLQT010000538.1:0-11805 GCA_031368035.1 Rhodobacterales bacterium
GAAGAACATGCGCGCGCCGGGGCCGTAGAACAGGCCGATGTCAAAGATCGGGTCCGGGTTGCCGCCCCAGACAAACGCCGGAACATAGGCCAGCACCACATCGCCGGGCTGCGGGTGCAGCGTGGCGTTTTCGGGCGGCAACGCGCTGGCATAGGGCGCGCCCAACAAATGTTTGGCCGGGATCGGGCAGGAAATCTCGGGACCGGTCCACATGGCGTGCAAGCCGGGAACCACGCGCGGGGTTTCCAGATAGGCGATCATGAAGAAAGTATTCTGCGGCGCCTTCGTGGGCAGAAACTCGGCGCGAACGTCCAGTCCTGAGGGTTCAGATCGGATGCGCAGATGGGTCATGCCGCGGCCTCTTTTCCAAGCTTGTCTTTAAGATAGGCGAAGGGGCGGCTGATATCGGCCACCAGCGCGACGCGCGCCGCAGGGCCGTCGCCAGCCTCCAACGCGTGCATGATATCATGGTGATACCGGGCGGCGTCATGGGCCCCGGCCTCGGAAAAGGCATAAATCGCCGCCCGGGTGAAGGGACCGGATTGCAGCCACAGGCTTTCGATCATCGGCAACAGGACGGGCGAGCCGCAGGCGCGGTAAATCTCGAAATGGAAGGCGTGATTGAGCGTAACCTCGCGGTCCACCTGGGTGCCGTCGGCTTGCATCTCTTGCCAGTCCAGCATGAAGGCGCGCAGCGCGGTGATCAGCCGCGGCGTCATGCGGGCGGCGGCCAGCGCCATCGCCTCGCCCTCGATCAGGATGCGGGCGCGCAGCAGATCGGCGATGCGGTCCATGGTCACGGGCGGCACGCGGACCTGCCGGTTCGGCAGCATTTCCAGCGCCTGTTCGGTGATCAGGCGGCCAAGCGCCTCGCGCACCGGCATGGTCGAGGTGACAAGCGCGTCGGCCAGTTGGCGGATGGTCAGGACCTGCGCAGGGGCAAACAGCCCGCCGATCAGCGCGCGGCGCAGTTCGGTATAGACGCGGTCCTGCACGGTATCGCGCCCAACCGGAGCCAATCCTGTTGCCGTTTCAGTCATCGCCACCCTGCTTGCGAATCGTCTTGATTGGGGAATTAGACGCTCCTACTGTGATCAAATCAAGTGTGATCACAGATCAAACCTTGGGGCATCATGGCAGCGACGGTTCTGGAAGCGCGTGATCTGACCAAACGCTTTGGCGGGGTGGCTGCGGTCAAGGGGATGTCGCTGGCGGCCTTCTCCGGCGAGATTCTGGGGCTGATCGGACCGAACGGCGCGGGCAAGACCACGATGTTCGATCTGTTGGCCGGGTCGGTGCAGCCCAGTTCGGGCAGCATCCATCTGATGGGGCAGGCGATCACGCATCAGCCCGCGCATCGGCGTCTGGCCAGCGGCATGGGACGGACCTTCCAGATCCCGCGCCCGTTTCCGGCGCTGACGTTGGTGGAGAACATGCTGGTGGCGCGCCAGCGACAGACCGGCGAGCGGTTCTGGGCCAATTTCACCGCGCCGGGCCGCGTGTCCGCAGAAGAGCGCAGCGCGCGCGATAAGGCACTTGGCCTGCTGGACCTTGTCGCCCTGCGCCGTCTGGCGGACGAACCCGCCCGCGTTCTGTCCGGCGGTCAGCGCAAGCTGTTGGAACTGGCGCGGGTGATGATGGCCGATCCCAAGGTGATCCTGCTGGACGAACCCGCTGCCGGGGTGAACCCCGCCCTGTTGGAGGTGCTGATCACTCGCATTCAGGACATCAACGCCAGCGGCGTGACCTTCGTGCTGATCGAGCACAACATCGACATGGTCTCGCGCCTGTGCCACCGGATCGTGGTCATGGCGCAGGGGTCCTTGCTGTTCGAGGGAAGGCCCGATGAAGTCTCGCGCGAGCCTCGGGTGATCGAGGCCTATCTGGGCGGGGCCGCGGCATGAGCGTGTTGCAGGTCGAAGCGCTGATTGCGGGTTATGAGCCGGGATTGCCGATTGTCCGGGGCGCCTCGATCCATGCCGATGAGGGCGAGATCGTGGTGATCCTTGGCCCGAACGGGGCCGGGAAATCCAGCCTGATCAAGGCCATCGCAGGTCTGGTGCCGGTCAGTGGCGGAAGGGTGCTGCTGGACGGGCGCGATATCACCTCCGTGCCCGCGCATCTGAAGATCCGTCAGGGGCTGGCCTTTGTGCCGCAGACCGAGAACATCTTTCCCCTGATGACTGTGGCCGAAAATCTTGCGGTGTCGGGAGGTATCCTGCCCCGGTCCGACGTCGCTGGACGCATGGAAGAGATGTTCGGGATGTTCCCCGATCTGGCGCGGCAGCGCGGGCTGATGGCGGGCAGTCTGTCGGGCGGGCAGCGCCAGATGCTGGCCGTGGCGCGGGCGCTGCTGGTGCATCCGCGGGTGCTGATGCTGGACGAGCCTTCGGCCGGCCTGTCGCCCAAGCTGGTGGCGCAGGTGTTTGCCGGGCTGAATGACATTCGCGCCAAGGGCCTGACCATCGTGCTGGTGGAACAGAACGCCCGCGCGGCGCTGGCGCTGGGCGACCGCGCCTATGTGCTGGTCGAGGGGCGTCAGGCGCATGAAGGCCCGGCGAAAACCCTGTGGGACGATCCGCTCATCGCCGAATTGTACCTCGGCCAGCGCAAGGAGGCGTAATGAGTCTGCAATTCCTGCTGGATGGTCTGATTGCCGGGTCGATGATCGGACTGGGGGCCATTGGCGTGACGCTGACCTATTCGATCCTGCGGTTTTCCAACTTTGCCCATGGCGATTTCATGGCCTGGGGCGCCTATGCCGCTTTGGCGGTGGTCGGTTTTCTAGGCGGCAGCACCGCGATGAAACCCCTGTCCTTCGGCTGGCCGCTGCTGGTGGCGCTGGCCCTTGCCATGGCGCTGACGGCGCTGCTGGCCTTGGCGCTCGACTGGCTGCTGTTCGCGCGACTGCGGGCGCGGGGGCAGTCGATCATGGTGGTGATGGCGTCCTTCGGGGCGTCGATGGCGCTGCGCTCTTTGCTGGAGTTTGTCTATACCTCGCGCCCGACCTACTTTTCCCGCGCGATCCAGATGGCGATGCCAGTGAAAATTGGGCCGGTGGGCTTTGGCATCAAGATCACCGCCGATCAGGTCGCGCTCTTGGTGCTGACATTGCTGCTGGTAACGGGCATGCATCTTTTCATCTCGCGCAGTCAGCGCGGGCGGGAAATGCGGGCTTACGCGCAGAATCCGGCACTGGCGCAGGTGGTGGGCATTGATGTCGCCAAGGTGGTGCGGGCGACCTGGGTGATCGGGGCCTCGCTCGCCTGCGCGTCGGGGGTGATGCTGGGGGTGCTGGTGCAAATCCGCCCGCTGATGGGGCTAAGCCTGCTGCTGCCGATCTTCGCCGCCGCCATTCTGGGCGGCATCGGATCGGTGCCTGGCGCGGTGCTGGGCGGGCTGATCATCGGCCTGTCCGAGGCCGCGGCGGTGCAGTTTGTCGGCGGCGAATGGCGGGCGGCGGTGGCGTTCCTGATCCTGATGGGCGTCCTGCTGGTGCGCCCCAACGGCCTGTTCGGAGCGGCCGAGCGATGATCGTCGACCTGCTGGGCTATGGCGCGTTCTTTCTGTCCACCGCGCTGATCTTCGCGCTGATCACGCTGGGGCTGAACCTGCAATGGGGGCTGACCGGGCTGTTCAACGTGGGGATTTCCGGGTTTGTGGCGATTGGCGCCTATTCCTCGGCAATCCTGACCACGCCGGATGCGGCGGAGCGCGTCGGTGGTTTTGGCTGGCCGATTGCGCTCGGCTGGATCGGCGCGGCGCTGATCACCGCAGCGGCGGCGGCCCTTACCGGCTATGCGACCTTGCGGTTGAAGGCCGATTATCTGGCGATCACCACGTTCGGGGTGGCCGTGGTCGTGCAACTGGTGGCGCTGAACGCGCAAGGACTGACCGGCGGGCCGTTTGGCGTGGCGTTCATCCCGCGCCCTTTTGCCGGGGTTCAGGATCAGCCGGTGCTGTTCAACTTCGCCAATCTGGCGGTGGTGGCCGGGGTGACGCTCGCGGCCTATCTGGCGCTGGAGCGGCTGTCGCGCAGCCCCTGGGGCCGCGTGCTGCGCTCGCTGCGCGAGGATGAACGGGCCGCCGTCGCCTTGGGCAAAAGCGCGCAATCCTACCGGATTCAGGCCTTTGCGGTGGGCGGCGGGGTCATGGGTCTCGCCGGCGCGGTGCAGGCGCATTTCATCGGCTTCATCGCGCCGGACAACTATCTGCCGACCCTGACATTTCAGGTCTGGGCCATGCTGATGGTGGGCGGATCGGGCTCGAACCGGGGCGCGGTGCTGGGGGCGGTTGTGGTCTGGGCGATCTGGGTCGGCTCGGGCACGCTGACCGCCGCCCTGGTGCCGGGCGACTTGCAGGCGCGGGCGGCCTCGCTTCAGATCGTCGCCATCGGCGTGATGCTTTGCCTGATCCTGCTGTGGCGGCCGCAGGGCTTTTTCGGCCCCGCGCGCCGGAAACGGCCGTGACAGGCGATCCGCCCACCCTTTGGCATGCAACGGCCCGCCTGCACCTTGCGTTTCCGGCGCTGACCGGCGCTGTCGAGGCCGACCTTCTGGTGATCGGCGGCGGCTTTGCCGGGCTGTCCACCGCACTGCATGCCGCAGAGGCCGGTCTGACGGTCGTGCTGCTGGAGGCGGAACGCATCGCTTGGGGCGCCTCGGGCCGCAATGCGGGCTTCGTGGTGCCGAACTTCGCCAAGCTCGATCCGGACGATGTTCGCGCGGCGTTGGGGCAGGCGGGCGACCGGCTGATCGGCATGGCGGCGGGCAGCGGCGATCTGGTGTTTGACCTGATCCGCCGCCACGGGATCGACTGCGATGCGCGGCAGACCGGCTGGATTCAGCCGTCACATTCCGACGCGGCCTTTGCCAAGGCGAGGTCGCGCGTGCGGCAATGGTCGGCATTGAACCGTCCGGTCGACCTGCTGGATGCCGACGCCGTTACCGAACTGTCCGGGGTCCAAGGCTGGCGCGGCGGCTGGATCGACCGCTCTGGCGGGGTGCTGAACCCGGTCGGCTATGCGCGCGGTCTGGCGCGGGCGGCGGCGGCGGCGGGGGCGCGCGTTTTCGAGCAAAGCCCGGTCACCGGCTTGCACCGCAAGGGGCAGGATTGGCTTGCCACCACCACGGCAGGCACGGCCCAGGCCCGCCGCGTGGTCCTGGCCACCAATGCCTATGTCGGGCCGCTTTGGCCGGCTTTGGCGCGCAGTTTCTTCCCGCTGCGGGTGTTTCAGGTGGCGACCCAGCCCTTGCCCCTGTCCCTCCGCAGCCGGCTTCTGCTGCAAGGTCAGGCGGTTTCCGACACAAGGCGCAACCTGTTCACCTTTCGCTTTGACGCCGAGAACCGGTTGATCAGCGGCGGCATGCATGTGCTGTCTCTTGGGGCCGAGGCGCGGGTGCCGCGCGCCATCCACCGGCGCATGGCGCAGATGCTGGACCTTGCCGATCTGCCGCCTCTGGCCTTCTCCTGGTCGGGCCTTGCCTCGGTCATGCCCGATTACCTGCCGAGGCTGGTGGAGCTTGGCCCCGGTCTTGTCGCCGGCTTCGCCTGCAACGGGCGCGGCATCGCGATGTCCACGGCGATGGGCAAGGAATTGTCGGACTGGGCAAATGGCAAGGATTTGTCGGCCCTTGCGCTTCCGACCAAGGCAGCAACCCCGATCCCATTTCATGCCCTCGCGCGGCTCGCACCGAACGCCCTGCTGCCGATCAGCATGGTCCGCGACCGCATGGAAAGCCCTTCGGCGCCAGACAACCCAAACGCCTGAGTTGGCAGCGGCGTCCGACCGCCCTGCATCGACATGACCCCTTTGTCAGGGTCCGCAAAATTGCGTCCGGGCAAGCCCCAATACCACTCCGCGCGCACCGGGTCGCGGTCATAAGCATAGCCGCCGTGCCGCCGGAAATGCTCGGCCCATTTCGCCGCCTTTTCCGGATCGAACTCGACACCCAGACCCCGTCCCTTTGGCAGCGCAATCGCCCCGTTCACCTGCCGGAACGTCCCGCCCTTGATGTTCCCATCGGTCAGGTGGTGGTTATGCGCGTCGGCGGGGGCACCGAAATCTGGCCGCGCGGACCATCCCACAGGGCGCTTGCCCCTCTCCCACATCCCCCGCCGCAAGCGCCAGCCTGACCTTCATCTGGTCGCCCCGAAACGAATCCTTTGATAGGCCGGATGCGCGGCTCTTAAAACCATTCAGGGCATACCTGTCATACAGGTTTGGGGATGCAAATTGCAGCAAGTCGGCAGCACCTCTCTGGTCGGCGACGCCATCGGCGCCATCTCGCGGCATATCCGCGAGAAGGATCTGATGCCCGGCGACAGGCTGCCGTCCGAGGCGCTTTTGTCCAAGGAACTGAATGTCTCGCGCACCGTGGTGCGCGAAGCGTTCCGGTCCCTGGCGGCGATGCGGATCATCGACCTGGCCACCGGCAAGCGTGCGACGGTCGCGCAGATCGACCACGGCGCAATGTCCTTGATGATCGAACACGGGGTCCATACCGACCAGATCAACATCCAGCAGATCTATGACGTGCGCCGCACCATCGAAACGCGCAACGTCACCCTGGCCGCGATCCGCCGCAGCGATGACGAGGCGGCGCAGATCATCGCCCTGGCGGCCGCGATGCAGGCCGACGCCGGCGATCCGGCCCGGCTGATGGAGCATGATCTGGCCTTTCACATGGCGCTGGCCCGGGCGTCGCGCAATCCGGTCTATGCGCTGCTGATCGGCTCGTTTCAGGGCATCACCCGGCACACCTGGCCGATTGGCTGGAAAAGCCGCCCAACGCAGGCGTCGCGCGATCTGATGTTGGCCACCCATATGGACATCGCGCGGGCAGTATCGGCCAGCGATCCGCAAGGGGCGGTTGCGGCGATGGTCCTGCATTTTGATGAAAGCGTACGGGCGCTTTTGACGGCGGGCCTGTCATGAGCCGCGCATGAAAATCACCGCGCTGGAAACCATCCGGGTTGCCGAACGGCCGAACCTGATCTGGGTGCAGGTGCATACCGATGCAGGTCTGGTGGGGTTGGGGGAAAGCTTTTTCGGCGCGGCGACGGTCGAGGCGCATGTGCACGAATACATCGCCCCAAGGGTCATCGGGCGCGACCCGCTAGAGATCGACAGGCTGGCCGCCGATCTGGCAGGCTATCTGGGCTTCCGCTCCTCGGGCGCGGAAACCCGGGGCAATTCGGCCTTCGACATCGCGCTGTGGGACATTTTTGGCAAGGCGCTGAACCAGCCGATTGCTCAGCTTCTGGGCGGGTTCACGCGCCGCGAAATCCGCACCTACAACACCTGCGCCGGAGTGGACTACGTCAAGAAGGCCACCGGGCAAGTGACCGCCAACTACGGGCTGGGCGGCAACCACGACTACGACGATCTGAACGGCTTTCTGACCTCTGCGGATGAATTGGCCCAGTCCCTGCTGGACGAAGGCATCACCGCCATGAAAATTTGGCCCTTTGATCGCGCCGCGGAGGCCACGCGCGGGCAGTACATCTCGGTGCCTGATCTGAACAAGGCCCTGGAGCCGTTCGAGAAGATCCGCCGTGCCGTGGGCGACCGGATGGATATCATGGTCGAGTTCCACTCGATGTGGCAGCTTCTGCCCGCCATGCAAATCGCCAAGGCCCTGACGCCCTATGGCACATTCTGGCACGAAGACCCGATCAGGATGGACAGTCTGGCCAGCCTCAAACGCTATGCCGAGGTCTCGCCCGCGCCGATTTCGGCCTCCGAGACGCTGGCGACGCGCTGGGGCTTCCGCGACCTTCTGGAAACCGGGGCCGCTGGGGTGGTGATGCTGGATCTGTCCTGGTGCGGCGGGCTGTCCGAAGCGCGCAAGATCGCGTCCATGGCCGAGGCCTGGCATCTGCCCGTGGCGCCGCATGACTGCACCGGGCCGGTGGTCCTGTGTGCCAGCACCCATCTTGCCCTGAACGCGCCCAACGCCCTTGTGCAGGAAAGCGTGCGCGCCTTCTACCGCACCTGGTACCGCGACCTCGTCACCGCGTTGCCCGAGGTCAAGGGCGGCATGATCACGGTTCCGCCGGGGGCGGGGCTTGGGATGGAACTTCATCCCGACCTCGACCGGGCCTTCACCACGTCGCGAAAAGTGTCCGACGCAACCACGGTCTGAAAGGGCCGCAATCTGCTTCAGGGAGGAGCATAACATGAAGAAACTCAAGGGACTGGCCATCGCGGCCTTGCTGTCCACAGTCTCGATCACCGTCTCGACCACCGCCTACGCGCAAGACCCGCTGGACATCGTGTTCACCGTGCATTCGGGCGCGTCCAACACCTTCTGGCAGGCCGTGCAGAAGGGCTATGAGGATGCCTGCGCCAAGCTGGGGGCGAATTGCCAGATGATCTATGTGCAGACCGACGGCTCGATCCCCGAGCAGGTGGCGAACATGGAAGCCGCGCTGGCGCGCAACCCTGACGCGCTGATCACCTCCATCGTGGACAACACCGCCTTTGACGATGTGATCCAGCGGGCCCGCGATGCCGGTGTCGTGGTCATCGCGTCGAACGTGGATGACCTTGAAGGCGCGGCAGGCAATGCCCGGCAGGCGTTCATCGGGCAGGGCTTTGCACCGGCGGGCTATGGCCTGGCCCGCGCGCAATGGGCGAACATGCCGAAAGAGGGCGATCTGCACATCCTCGTCGGCGTCTCGGGCCCCGGCCAGAACTGGTCGGAAACCCGCGCGCTGGGGATCACCAACTTCCTTGACGAGATGATCAAGACCAATCCCGATCGGAAGATCACCTATGAAAAGATCGACAGCGGCACCGATCTGGCCATCACCGCCGACCGCGTGGGCGCCTATCTGAACGCCCATCCCGAAACCAACGCCTATTTCGACACCGGCTTCTGGCATGCCGGGGTTGCGGGCGTGCTGCGCGACAAGGGCGTTCCGCCGGGCAAGGTGCTTCTGGGCGGGTTTGACCTTGTTCCGATCGTACTGGACGAAATGGATGCCGGCTACATCCAGGTCGAAGTCGACCAGCAGCCCTATGAACAGGGCTTCATGCCGGTGATGGAGGTCTATCTGGCCAAGACCGTCGGCCTCGCCCCGGCCGATATCAACACCGGAGAGGCTCTGGTCTATCCCAAGGACGTGGCAGGGGTGCGCGATCTGTCGGAAAAGGGCTTGCGCTGACGGTTTGACGCCAACCGACGCGGGGACTGCCCCGCGTCGGCACTTTGTGCAACTTCGGGAACCCGCCGCATGCGCCGCCTTTTCAAACTGTCCCTGCAGAAACCCGAACTCGCCAGCACCATTCTTCTGCTGCTTCTGGTGATCCTGTTCCAGATCCGCTCGGACTATGTGTTCCTGTCCGTCAACAACCTACGCGGCATCCTGGGTCTTCTGCCTGAAACCGCGCTGGTTGCGGTCGGGGTGACGCTGCTGATGATCTGCGGCGAGTTCGATCTTTCGGTCGGATCGGTCTTTGCGCTGATGCCGATGACCATGGCCGTGCTGGTGGTGGGCGGCGCGCCGTTCTGGCTGGCGGTGGCGGCCGGCCTGGCCCTGTGCGCCGTGATCGGGTTTCTCAACGGCTGGATCACCATCCGCTTCGAGATCCCGTCCTTCATCACCACGCTGGGCATGATGTTCATGGCGCGCTCGATGACGGTCGTGGTTTCGGGCGGATTTCCACCCCGCATCAAGCCCGGCACCGTGCCAAGCTGGGCCTTCGTGGGCTTTGTGGACGAAGGCGGGTTGATCCGCGCCTCGGTGATCTGGTTCGTGGGCATTGCGGTGCTGATCAGCCTGCTTTTGGCCAAGACCAATTTCGGCAACTGGGTGCGCGCGACGGGCGGCTTTCTGCCCGCAGCGGCGGCCATGGGTATTCCCAGCGGCAAGGTGAAGATCGCCTGCTTCATGATCTGCTCGGTGCTGGCGGGTCTGGCCGGGATGATCCAGTCGCTGCGGCTGAACTCGTTCCTGCCCTCCATCGGCGAGGGGATGGAATTGCAGGCCGTGGCGGCGGCGGTGATAGGGGGCACCTCGCTGGCGGGCGGGGTCGGTTCGATCATCGGCGGGCTGATCGGCGCCACGCTGATCCGCGTCATCGACAACGGCATGGTCATGTCCCAGATCGACGCCAACTGGTTCAAATTCGCCATCGGTGCCCTGACCATTTTCGCCGTGGTCGGCAACGCCTGGCTGCGCCGCCGCGGCCGGGCCATGAAGGTGGAGACCGACAAATGACGACGCCGATCCCAGTTGCGCCGATCCTTGTGACGCCGATCCCTGTGCCCATCATCGAAACCCGCAACCTGCACAAATGGTATTCGGGCGTTCATGCGCTGAAGGGCGTCAGCCTGAAGGTGGAACGCGGCGAGGCGCTGGGCCTTGTCGGCGACAACGGCGCCGGAAAGTCCACGCTGATCAACATCCTGTCGGGTCTGCATCATCAGGACGAAGGCGAAGTGCTGGTCGAGGGGCTCCAGACCGATATCCGCGACCCCAAGGACGCGATGGGTCTGGGGATCGAGACGATCTACCAATACAATTCCATGGTCCCGCTGATGTCGATCGCGCGCAACCTGTTCATCGGGCGCGAGCCTTTGAAGTGGTCCATCGGCGGCATCGGCGTGCTGGACGAACGCCGGATGCGCGAAGAGTCGGTCAAGGCGATCGCGGATGTGGACCTGCATCTGCGCTCACCCGATGCGCTGGTCGGTGAATTGTCGGGCGGCCAGCGGCAGGGCGTGGCGATTGCGCGTGCCATGCATTTCAAGTCCAAGGTGATGATCCTGGACGAGCCGACCAACCACCTGTCGGTCAAGGAAACCGCCAAGGTGATCGGCTTTGTCAAAGGTTTGAAGGCGCAAGGCGTGACCTCGATCTTCATCAGCCACAACATGCACCATGTCTTTGCGTGCTGCGACCGGATCGTCGCCATGGCCTTGGGCAAGATCGTGCTGGACAAACCCGCCGCGGAAACCTCGATCGAGGAAGTCTCCGAAAAGTTGTGAGGCCAAGGGCATGACCAAGTCGGGCGGAAGACCTGCTCCAAGCACCGAAGGGCTTGGCACCATCGGTGCAGCCTGTGCCCAGACCTTTGCCGCGGCGGTCGCCCCGGTCAGCATCCCCGATCGGCCAAAGGCTTCGGCGCGGACGGGCTTGCGCCGCCTCCAAAGGCGCGGTGCCGGGCGTGACCAAGCGGCTTGCGCGGGACCTGAGGCCGCATGGCATCAACGCCGTCGCCCCCGGCGCGGCAGGGTCCGAGGACTGGCTCTTTGCGGCCCGCCCGCAGGAATACAACGATTGGGTGCTGGCGCGGCACTGCGTGAAAGCGCGAAGTCTGGTCCCGGACCTGGCCAATCTTGCAGAGGTCCTTGCGTGAGGTGCGGCGCGGATGATCTGCGGCCGGAACCTGTGCAATGATGGCGGGTGGTGCATGATCGAGCTGTCTGCGGGTTCAGCCAGGGCCAGCATCGTGCCGCAGATGGGCGGGGCGCTGGCCGGGCTTTGGGCCGGCGATCTGCCGGTGCTGCGCGCCTGGCCGGGACAAAAGGCCGAAGGGCCCTTCGCGCTGGCCTGCAACCTTTTGGTGCCATTTTCCAACCGGATTTCCGCCGGTGGATTTGCCTTTGAAGGCCGCCGTCACGCACTCACCCCGAACCTTCCCGGCGAGCCGTATCCCCTCCACGGCGATGGCTTTCAGCGCGCATGGCAGGTGGACGCCCTTCGCATGCACAGCGCCACCCTGTCCTTGCCGGATGGACAGATCGGGCCCTACCGCTATGCCGCCAGGGCCGTGTATGATCTTGGTCCCATGGC